>JAGREQ010000085.1 GCA_020446465.1 Novosphingobium sp.
CCGGTTGGCATAGGGTCTGCCGAAGAACTGACCCGGACATTCACCGATCTTACCGAGCGTATCCGTGCGGCGACTGTCGAGTTGTGGAAGGAAATGGCGGGCTGGTCGCGTGATCAGATGATGGATGCGGGCGCGCTGACATACTTCTCTCTTATCAAGGATCTGGCGCATCTGGCGGGCGTTTACGACGAAAACGACTGGATGCGGATCGACCCGCGTGCCGATCGTTTCCGGCCCTTGCTCAATGATCAGTTTGGTCGGGATTTTCTGGGTGAACTGGTTGGTCTGGTCAGCCTGCCGAGCCAGCAAATACACGAATATGCGATGATGCGTCATACAGACGAACCCAAACGCTACATCTCGCAAATACCTTATTCTGTGCTGGATAATCCGCCGGCTGCACAAACGCTCGCCCCGATTGGGGAGGGCGTGTTGCATCTGGAGCCGAAGCAGGGCGGGTATCGCACCACGCAAGGTATGCTCGAGCTTGCCGAATACAATCGCCGCGCGGCTGACATGAAGCCGGTGCAGATGGAAGATGGAATGCGCTTCCTGTGTGACACCACGGTCAAATGGGCAGCGCCCGACGACCCGGCAGTCGAACGCATTTATCGTGATGAATGGAAGAATTGCGAAGAGTTGCGGGACGCACCCGTCAATGTGTCGCAGAGCGATGTTGAAAGCAGGAGGCGATAGGTGTCGGGCAAGAATGCATTGACGGATTTTGCAAGGCTTATTGCCGACTTTGAGGCATCGGATCTGCGCGAAGTGCAACTGCGCCAGGGCGGTTTCGAACTGTTCCTTTCTAAAGACAGCAGTGCCGGCGGGTTGGGCGGAACGGCCAGTGCGCCGCGCGGCGCCGCGCCTGTTGTCAGCGCCCCTGCCGCCGCACCGGCGCCGGCTGCCCAGGCATCTTCCGCGCCAGCAACGCCTGCCGTATCCGGCCCAGCTGATATTCCCGAAGGCGGGGTTCTGGTCCGCGCGCCTTATCTCGGTACGTTCTATCGCGCTGCCAAGCCTGGCGCTGCACCTTATGTGGAGCAAGGGCAAGCGGTGGATGAAGATACCGAGGTTTGCCTTGTCGAAGTGATGAAGCTTTTCACTGCTGTGCGAGCGGGTGCCAAAGGCACGATCCATTCGATCCTTGTGGAAGATGGCGACATGGTCGCAGCCGACCAGCCCTTGTTCGTCGTGATGCCCGCGTGACGATTATCACCTGCCAAACCTTTTCCGCCAGCCGCAACGACATGCACTGGCCTGAACAGACCGTCCCTGTGGACGTGACGGAGTAATTTCATGGCTCATATCAAATTCCTCGATGAAACAATGCGCGACGGGCAGCAAAGCCTGTGGGGTATGCAGATGCAGGCTGGCATGGTGTTGCCGGTAACGCCGACGATTGACCAGACTGGCTACGAAATCATCAGCCTTGGCGGTTCATCGCTGTTCGAGGTGCTTATCAAGCGCCGTCGCGAAGACCCATGGGCGGGCATGGACATGCTGGTGGAATCGATGCCGCGGACCCCGCTGCGCGCAGGTTGCCGCTCCAACGGGTCGGTGACTTTCGGTTTTACGCCCGATGCCTTGATGGACTTGTGGGTGGAACGCCTTTGCGTCCACGGGATGCGCAGTTTCTGGCTTTATGACGTGCTGTTCAACATCGAAAAAATGCACCGGCTGGCCAAAGTTGCCAAGCGGCACAATTGCCAGATTGCAGGCACGATGCTGTTCACGCTTTCTCCGGTTCACACGGACGAATACTATGCGGACAAGGCGGATAAACTCTCCGCCTTGCCGGAAGTCGACAGTCTGCTGCTTTATGATACTGGCGGTGTGCTGGATCGTGAGCGGATTTCGACGCTGGTTCCGGCCATCAAGGCCAAATCGCGCGGCAAGCCCATCGAAATGCACGCCAACAACATGCTTGGGCAATCAGCCAAGAGTTACATGGATGCGATCGAGTTTGGCGTTACAGTGCTGCATACGGCCGTGCGTTCGATGGCCAACGGGCCTTCGATCCCCTCGATCGAGATCATGACCAAAAATGTCGAGATGATGGGCCATACCCACAACATCGACGTCAGCAAGCTCAAACAGGTTTCCGATCATTTCGAACGGGTCGGCAAAGCGGCAGGCTTTCTGGTCAACCAGCACTTTGAATATGATGTAACGGCGCTTCGCCACCAGATTCCGGGCGGGATGATGGGCACGTTGCGTTCGCAGCTTTCCGACCAGAAAATGCTGGATCGGCTACCCGAAGTGCTGGAAGAAGTCGGAACGGTCCGTCGTGAACTTGGCTATCCCGGCATGGCAACGCCGTTTGCCCAGATCGTGGGGACGATTGCCGTGCTGAACATCGTGACCGGCAAACGCTATTCTGTCGTGCCGGATGAAGTGATCCAGTATGTGGCTGGCTTCTATGGTGATCCCGTCGCGCCGGTTGACGAAAATGTCATGGACAAGATCATGTCCACGCCGCGCGCGAAGGAAATTCTCGCCAACCCGCCGGAACAGCCTGATGTGGACGAGTTGCGTCGCCGTCATGGCACGGGCGACGATGATGATGAACTGATCCTGCGGGCGCTGGTTCCCAGTTCGGACATTGATGCGATGCGCAAGTCGGGGCCACCTGCTCGCGATTATCCGACGCTCTCCTCGCCAGAGCTGGAAGCAGTGTCGAACCTGATGAAGGTGGTAAAGACTCCGTTCGTGCAGTTACGGTCAGAACAGATGGATCTGACTTTGCGCCGTTAATGGGAATATCTGGTCCTGACTGTGCGCCCGGTAGTCCGGGCGCGGCCAGACAAACCCTGTGAAAGTGCCGGGAGATGGCATCATGAGTATTGCATCATACGTTGTGGGTGTCGGCATGACGCCGTTCGGTCGTCATCTGGATCGGACGCATACGAGCCTTGTGCAAGAGGCCGTTGCGCTGGCGCTCAAGGATGCGGGCATCGAGGCTTCCGAAATTGAAAGCACTGTCTATGGCACGGTGGTGCAAGGTTTTTTCGCCGGCGAGATGTCGATCCCCAGCCAGTTCGCACTGCGTCCGATGGGGATCAGCGGTGTTCGCACGCTGACGGTTGAGGCGGCCTGCGCCAGTTCGACATTCGCCCTTCATCAGGCGGTGCAGCAGATCGCTGCGGGCATGGTCGATATTGTCCTCGCCGTGGGGGTGGAGAAACTCTACAGCCGTGACCGTGAAAAACGCTTTGCGGTGTTCCAGCAGCCACTCGATATCGAGATCGCAAAGGCATACGTTGAAAATACGTGCGCTCTGCTCGAACCGCTGCCCCCCGAATTTGATAAGCCCGGCCCTAATGCTCTGATGGATTGTTATGGCGCACAGGCGCGTCTGCACATGAAGACATACGGCACCACGCGGGAACAGATCGCCGCCGTTGCGGCCAAGGATCATGCCCATTCGGTCCACAACCCCCTGTCGCAATATCGCGATGCCATGAGCGTGGATGAAATCCTTTCTGCTCCGACAGTTTCCTGGCCTTTGACCGTGCCCATGTGCGCGCCGATCAGTGATGGCGCCAGTGCCGCCGTGATCGTGTCGGAAAAGGTTGCAGCGCGGCTGGGCAAGTCGCGGGCGGCGCGGATACGCGGGGCGGATTCGCTGACGGGGCAGGATCGTGCGCCCGATGATTATGCGAACCACGTTACGCGGCTTGTCTCGCAAAAGGTTTATGAACGCGCAGGCATCGGGCCGGGCGATGTTGATCTGGCTGAAGTCCACGATGCGAGTTCGATCGGGGAAATGCTGCAGGTTGAAGCAGTTGGCCTATGCGCTCCAGGCGGTTCAGGCCCGGCTGCCGAAGCTGGCGAATTGTCACTGGGCGGACGGGTTCCAGTGAATGTCTCTGGTGGTCTTGTTTCCAAAGGACACCCCCTGGGCGCAACCGGGCTTAGCCAGATTCACGAACTGGTCATGCAGTTGCGTGGTGAGGCAGGACCACGACAGGTCGAAGGCGCACGCATGGCCCTCGCTGAAAACTCTGGCGGGTTTTATGGCGTGGAAGACGGCATGTCGGCGGTGACAGTTCTAGAAAAGGCATGACGACCTCCATTCCGCTGATGGGTGTGTTCGTCGCTGCGGCGCTGCTGAGTGTCTGGGAGTTTCTGCGGCGTGGTGAGCGGCCAGAAAGCTATCTCGCAGACCGGGAAGCCCATGGTGCCCATGTGGTGATGAACGGGGCCATGGCGGCTATGGTTGCACCGGGATACGATGGAACAGTGGAACGCGCCGTGTTCTGGGTTCTGTTGCTGGGCGCGATGACGCTCATCTTGCGCCTGGCGCTTGCCGTGCAGGCGGGAACGCGGGAAAAAGCGATTGCTTCGGGCTATCACGCCGTGGCCATGTTTGCGATGGTTTACGCTGTCGTGCTGATGCCGGCAGCAGCCATGCACCACGCAGGGGGAATGCACCATGCCATGCCAACGCCCTGGATCGCGAGCGTGTTTGGAATCCTGTTCCTGCTCGATGGTGTTGCGACGGTTGTGGCGGCAGTGTTTTTCCCTGCGCGGATGCTGGGCGCGGCAGGAGTGGAGATGGGTAGCGGTGCGCGCAAGGCTTTGATTGGCGATTTGCGTCGCTCGGCTATTCCTCATGTTGTGATGGACGCAGGCATGGCCTGGATGCTGTTGTGAGGCTGGGCAGTGGAATACGCCTTGCGCCATTATCGAGGACAACCCGTGCCAGTTCACACTTGCATGGCGGAGTTTAATCGGGCAATATCGTCCGACGAAATTGCAGGTTCTTGTGCAGCCTTCTTCACGCTGCCATTCTGGAGCCGGGAGAACACAAGGTTGGAGTGGACAGTTTGAAAAGGCTACCGATTGATGACGCGCGCCGCAACTTGCCGGAA
This sequence comes from Novosphingobium sp., assembly GCA_020446465.1. Taxonomy (GTDB): domain Bacteria; phylum Pseudomonadota; class Alphaproteobacteria; order Sphingomonadales; family Sphingomonadaceae; genus JAWKXU01. The sequence continues at coordinate 4,875 of JAGREQ010000085.1, forward strand.
GCCTTGCCCCTGGTCGAGGCGACGCTGGCGCAAGTGCGTGAAAAGGTTCGCAACGCCTGGATCGCGTCCGGGCAGGATTGGGAAACATTTGCGCTTTCCGGCAATGATTCCTTGCTTACCCAAGAGGCCATGCAGGAAGTTGAAGATCGCATCGTGGCCAGCGGACATAAGTTTGACTGGTCGGCTGCTGTTTCGGTTGAGGAGCGGCCAGAGGTTTACCAGCCCGGCCCCGGCGCAGGTGCGGCCAGCGAAAACTTCATGTTTGAGCATCCTGACGCGCCGACCGGCGAAGCCGATGCGGATGGCCAGGCGCTTTGCGGCGAAGGCGACAACGTCGTGCGTTATCCTTCCAATGTGACGGGCGTTGCGCGTTATGTCCGTTCGAACGAGCGGGTGATGCGGTATCTGACAGATGGCGTACCGGAAGGGACAATCGCGATTATCGACGATTCCGGCGGAACGCTGACCGCGCCGATCATCGACCAGTTTGCAGGCATTGTCTGTGCCGGCGGCACTGTCCGCTCGCACCTCGGTATCTTGAGCCGTGAATACAACATTCCCTGTCTGATGAATGCCAAAGTCACGGGCATCCGCGATGGTGATACCGTGACGATCGAGGCGACCGCAGCGGCGAAAACCGCAGAAGATTATCAGGCAAAGGTTCACCGCACGGGCAGAGTCTGGGTGATGCGGGGAGAAGCGTGATGACCCCAAGGGAAACCGTGCTGCACGGCACTGCGCTGAAGCGTAATTCCAGCGCCGCAGAAATCGCAGGCATCATTGACCTGCCGGTCGATACTGTCGAGGCGGAACTGGCAGCCGCAGTGGCGAGCGGCCGCATCGTTGCCAATAATGATCGGTTTATGCTCGCACCTTTGACGGATGTGGCCTTGCGTGCGCGCTATTCGCTCCACTTTGGCCAGCTGCGGGAAGATACGGCGTTCGTGCAGCCCTATGAGGCGTTTGAGCGCATCAATGTCACGCTCAAACAGGTCATTACTGACTGGCAGACCATGAGCGTGGGCGGAAAATCGGTCGCTAACGATCATTCAGATCCGGATTACGATGCCGATGTGATTGATCGGCTGGGGGCAGTCCATGAACAGGTCGAGCCGATCCTCAAGCGGCTGGCTGCCAAATTGCCGCGCCTTTCCGTCTATGCGGACAAGTTGCTCGATGCCCTGGAAAAGGCGGAGGATGGCGATCACGAATGGGTCAGCGATATTCGCCGTGAAAGTTATCATACAGTGTGGTTCGAATTGCACGAAGACCTGCTTCGGATCATGGGACGCGAGCGCGAGGAGTGAGCGAGGACATGTCCGATTACGAATGGATCGTCATTCTTGATGGCGAAACCGAAATTTCGCGCGAACTCGTGGGGGGCAAGGCGAAATCCATTGCCGACATGAAATCGCTGGGCCTGCAGGTTCCGCCGGCTTTTGCGATTACCACCCGCGCTTGCCTTGCCTATCAGGACAGCGGCGAAATGCCCCCCGGTCTGGAAGATGAAGTCGATCGCGCGATGATCTGGCTTGAGCGCGAGATGGGCCGCACCTTTGGTTCGGGGGAAAAGCGCCTGCTCCTGTCGGTGCGTTCGGGTGCGGCGATTTCAATGCCGGGTATGATGGATACCGTGCTGAACCTTGGCATTAACGACGACGGTGAAGCGAGCCTTGCCGCCGAAACCGGCATGGCCGATTTTGCCGCGGACACGCATCGTCGCTTTATTGAACTTTATGCCAGCATCGTGCTCAAACAATCGATCGAGACGGAAGGCGGCGGCAATCCGGCAGGTTGGCGTGAGCAACTGGCATCCTATGGCACGCCTTTGCCTGAAACCGGGCGGGAGCAATTGTCGGGTGCGATCCGGGCCGTCTTCGATAGCTGGAACACCCGCCGTGCCAAACGCTATCGTAAACACAACAATATCCCCGATGATATGGGAACCGCCGTTACGGTGCAGGCCATGATTTTCGGCAACCTCGACGAACGCAGCGGGACAGGCGTGCTCTTCAGCCGTAATCCGCTGACCGGTGACAAGGCGCCTTATGGCGAATACCTGCCCCGCGCGCAGGGCGAGGATGTCGTTTCGGGCAAGTTTACGCCGCTGCCGCTGGAAGTGATGCGCGAACGCGAACCCGAAGCCCATGCGCAATTGCTGGCGGCTTCTGAAAAGCTCGAAGTCACGCATGGCGACGTGCAGGATATCGAATTTACGGTCCAGTCCGGCAAGCTCTACCTTCTCCAGAGCCGCTCTGCCAAGCGTGCGCCTATGGCTGCCCTGCGCTTTGCGGTCGATATGGTTGAGGAAGGACGCATCGACGTGCCGACGGCCTTGTCTCGCGTGACGGCAGAGCAGGCGGCGGCGATGTTGTTGCCACGGCTTGCGGCGAGCGCGACCGATATTGAGCCTTTGGCCAGGGGCGAAGGTGCATGTCCGGGGGCTGCTTCGGGCGTGCTGGTTGCGGATTCCGATGAGGCTGAGCGTCGCGCGGCGGCGGGTGAAGCCGTTATCCTTGTACGCAAGACCACCAGCCCTGATGATGTCCACGGTATGATCGCGTCGCGTGGTCTGGTGACTGAACAGGGTGGGGCAACATCCCATGCGGCTGTCGTCAGCCGTGCGCTGGGGCGGCCATGCGTGGTCGGCGCAGGCGACGGGCTGGTTGCCCGTGCCGGTGAACATGTGACGATAGATGGGGAAACAGGCGTCGTCTTTGCAGGCGAGCTTGCGACTGAAATCCCGTCAGAGCGTGACGATCCGGTCTTGTGCAAGGTTCTGGAATGGTTGCCGGATTCGATCATGGCGCGGATTCAGTCGCCAGATGATGCGACCGCCGATGGGGCGCTGGATGTCGACCCACTGCTGGCAGATGGCGACGAAGGGTGGGCCGATGCTCTCACCGGCCAGAAAGCTGTCAAAGGACAGGGTCTGTCGAACCCGGACGTGGTGCGGGCAGCGCTCGCCGCTGGTGTCGAAACATTCCACGTTGCGACTATCCTGCCGGTAGCGCTTGCCATTTACGCTGCACAATAAAGCATTACCGGGAAAAGTTGATAGACTTTTCGGTTAAGAAATACGGAAAATCAAAAGACTATAGCGTTTCTTCTAATTCAGATTTTTCAAGAAACGCTATAGATTAATCTACTCGTCCCTGCATGACGGCATCAGAGGTCAAAATCTGAACCTCTGGTGCCGATGCATGTCAAATATCAGAAGCGAACAGTACCTTCGATACCGTATGTCCGCGGCGCACCAGGCGTGAGCAATACTGTCCCGAAAGCACCAGCAGTGTCATATCCAAATGGATAATACTTCTTGTCGAAAATGTTCTTGCCCCAGATCTTGAGCTGGAAACGAT
>JAGREQ010000086.1 GCA_020446465.1 Novosphingobium sp.
ATTGCGACGCCTGCTCCAACGCGCGACGAAATCCGCGCGGGGGCGTCTGTTGCGCGGCACGGTCGTGCAGCGCGGCGATCGTTGTAGAAGCCTTGCGACGGGCAACCTCGGCGCGCTTGGTCTCGCAGATTTCGATAAGCTTGTTCATTTCCATGCTACCCAGCAGTTGAGCAGGGCGTTGGCAAGCCCCTTGTCGATGACCTCGGCAGCTTCCTCCGCGCCTTCGCGCAGGCTGTCCACTTCGCCCGCTATCATCAGCGCGGCGGCAGAATTCAGCAACACGGCATCGCGATATGCGCCATGCTCACCCATCAGCAGCTCTCGCAAAGCCTTGGCGTTATAGGCAGGGTCGCCGCCCTTGATGGCCGATGTGGGATGGTGAGGCAGGCCGATGTCGGCGGCGTCGATGCGATACTGCGTGATGGCTCCGTCAGACGTCACCTCTGCCGCGCTGTTGCCGCCCGCCGTTGATAGTTCGTCCAGCCCTTCGTCGCCCGAAATCACGAAGCTGCGTTCTGTCCCCAACATGCGGATTGCATCGGCATAGATGGGCACCATGTCGGGGCGGGCAATGCCGACAAGCTGGCGTTTGACCCCGGCGGGATTGGCAAGTGGGCCGATGAGATTGAAAATCGTGCGCCGGCCAATAGCCTTGCGGATCGGCATGATCCTGCCCATCGACGGGTGGTGTTTGGCGGCAAACAGGAAACAGATGCCGATGTCGGCAAGCGTTTGTTCCGCCGTTTCAGCCGCCCTATCAAGGTTGAGGCCAAGCGCTTCCAGCGTATCGGCGGCGCCTGCCTTGCTGCTGGCCGCGCGGTTGCCATGCTTGGCGACAGGAACATCGCATGCAGCAACCACAATGCTGACGGCTGTCGATACGTTAAGCGTGTGATGGCCATCCCCCCCTGTGCCACAGACGTCGATGGCATTGTCGGGCGCTGATATGGGGATCATTCGTTCGCGCATGGCACGGGCTGCGCCGGCAATTTCGCTAGCAGTCTCGCACCGTTCGGTAAGGGCAACAAGGAATGAGGCAATTTCTTCGTCAGCCACCGTGCCGTCCAGAATCGCAGCAAAGGATGCGTGGGCGGTTTCTGCGTCCAGCGGGGTATCGACAGAGGGCAGGGCCTTCATGCCGGTTCTTTCACTGAAATACCGCAAATCCTCGCAAAGTTGGCAAGCAGGGCATGGCCGTTCTGCGTCGCGATACTTTCAGGATGGAATTGCACGCCGTGGATAGGCAGGCTTTCATGCCTGAAGCCCATCACATGGGCATCGTCCGCCGTGGCATTGACCTTCAGCACGTCAGGCACGTTTTCAACCACAAGGCTGTGATAGCGCGTGGCGATGAAAGGCGAAGGCAGACCCGCAAAAACGCCAGTCGAATCATGCGTCACCGGGCTGGTCTTGCCGTGCATCAGACCGCCGCGCACCACGCTGCCGCCAAAGTACTGGCCGATGGACTGGTGGCCAAGGCATACGCCAAGCAGTGGCTTTCCTGCGTCAGCGCAGGCCCCCACCAGATCAAGGCTGATTCCCGCCTCATTGGGTGTGCAGGGGCCGGGGGAAAGCAGGAAGCCTTGCGCGCCGCTATCCAGCGCCTGAGCAGCCGTCAGCGCATCGTTGCGAACGACCTCCACCTCTGCGCCCAGTTCCATCAGATAATGGACGAGGTTCCAGGTGAAGCTGTCATAATTGTCGATAACCAGGATCATGGACGCGCTTTCTCCGATTGTTCGACAACGATCAAGGGGCCGAGTGGTGCACCAAGGTCGAGCCGACCGCGTGCCGGATCCCACAAGGCAGATACCGATCCATCAAGAAACAGGGCATCGGTTGCTTTCAACTCATCGCAGAAATAGCGCGCGAAGCGACCAAAGGAAACGGGGCTTTCGGACATCACGAACCAGGCATGGCCGCGCTTGTCGATGCCCACGGCGTTGCGAATATGGCGCGAAGTGCCATTGTCCGCGATCTTCGGATGGAGTTTGCCGTTAATCACCAGCATCGGGCCGGATTGTGTGCCGAAAGCCGGGCGATCATCTACGTTGCGATAGAAGTCATCCGATGTGCGGATTTCCCACTTGGCCTTGCTGCCGTAGAACACGCCATTGGGCATCAGGTGAAAATTGCCCGGCCCCGCGTTGCGGTTGAGCTTGTGCAATCGCTCGCCATTTTCAACGTAATAACCGATGGGCTGTCCTGCCTCGTCAAACATGCCACCGTTCATGGCAAAGGCGACAAGCGGTGCATCAGCCGGGCGCGCAGCCGCATAAGCTGCAAGACTTCGGTATGGCGCCCCCTCTTTGGGACCGAGCGCCAGTTTTATGGTGTGGCGAGTCGGGATGGCTTCGCAAACCGTGAGCGGCGATTGTTCAAACACCACTGGTTTGCAGGCTGATACAGTTGTGGCTTTTTCGACCTCAGTTGGCCGTTCGGCTGCGTTTGAGTCACTGGTTGCACTGCAGGCGGCAAGCGCCGCCAGGCTCGTCGCGGCCACCAGTATTTGTCCACTGCGTCCGGCTACGCTGCAAATCACTGACCGAAGCCCGGTTCCTGTACGACGCGCGCTGCTTCGCGTGCGGCGGCGATAAGCGCACCGGCCTTCGCCTCGCATTCGCGCTGTTCGTATTCGGGCTTTGAATCGGCAACGATACCGGCGCCAGCCTGCACGTGCATGACCCCATCCTTGAGCACAGCAGTGCGTAGAACGATGCAGCTATCGACAGAGCCATCGGGTGCGAAATAGCCAACTCCGCCAGCATAAGCGCCGCGCGTTTCCGGCTCCAGTTCGGCAATGATCTCGCACGCCCTGATTTTCGGCGCTCCGCTGACTGTTCCGGCCGGAAAGCCTGCAAACAGCGCATCGAGCGCATCGTGATCGGCACCCAGCTTGCCAACGACATTGGAAACGATGTGCATGACGTGGCTGTAACGTTCGATTGTGAAGCTGTCGGTCACAGCGACCGTTCCGGGCGCGGCAACCCGCCCCACGTCATTGCGTCCGAGGTCGAGCAACATCAGGTGTTCGGCACACTCCTTCGCATCGGCGAGGAGGCTGCGTTCGTTCTCCAGGTCTTCTTCCACTGTCGCTCCGCGTGGTCGCGTTCCGGCAATGGGCCTGATCGTAACCTCGCCGTCACGCACCCTGACGAGGATTTCCGGGCTGGAACCAATCAGCGCAAAGCCGGGCAGATCGAGGAAATAAAGAAACGGTGAGGGGTTCACCCGACGCAGCGCCCGATAGAGTTCGGACGGGGGAAGCGGAAAAGGGCATGTAAACCGCTGGGCCAGCACGACCTGAAAAATGTCGCCCGCTTCGATATAGTCCTGCGCTGCCCCGACCATCTGTTTGTAACGGCCTTCGGGCAGGACGGGCGTGAGTGCCAGTTCAGGTATGCCCTGCGCTCGTGCACGGTCCGGCACTGGTTCGGCAATGCGGCGCATGGCACCATCAATCCGCTCACCCGCGCGCTCTATCGCAAAGGCGGGATCGCCGCCATCGGCCCACAACGGGGCAAGGGCATATAGCGAATCGTTCAAGCGGTCGAATACCAGCAGCAGCGTGGGCCGGACAAACAACATGTCCGGCATTTCGAGTGGGCTGGCGGGGGCGCGAGGGAGCTTTTCGACAAGACCGATCGTTTCATAGCCGAAATAGCCAACCAGACAGGCCAGGGCCGCCGGAAGTTCAGACGGCAGGTCCGGGATCACGCAACTGGCCGCAAGTTTACGCAGTTCATCAAGGCTCTGGCCATCCTGATCGACGAAAGCCTCGCGATCATGCTGCCATTGCCGGTTAATGGTGCAGGTCGGCCCATTGGCGCGAAACACCAGATCGGGATCAAGCCCGATCAGGCTGTAACGGCCATGCCGTTCGCCGCCTTCGACGGATTCCAGCAAAAAATCGCCGCGGCCTTCTTCCATCAGGCGCAAAGCCATGCCGACAGGGGTGTCCGTATCGGCAACAAACCGCCGCCAGACAATAGCGTTGCGACCGTGCGTCAGTGCATCGGCAGCGTGATCAGCATTGACCGGCATGGCGCCTTTCATCTCGGTATCTTTCAAGACACGTATCCCGCTCACTCTCCGCTCAACTGGCGGCGAACGGCCGTAATTCCAGCCTCGTTCCTGACGACGCCAACGTCCTTGCGGATCGCCTTGACCAGTTGTTCGGAGTATTCATCAGAAATGGACTGGGCCAGTTGCTGACGGGTCATGGCAAGCGCGGGATCATCCTTTTCAAGTTTGCCTTCGGTGATCTTGTCCAGTTGCACGATGAACCAGCCGCGATCATCGGGGCCTTCCAGCCGCTTGGTCGATCCTTGCGCCATGGAAAAGAGCAGGACGATGGGGGCAGGGGGGCGTTGGCCCATCTTGCGCAGATCATCCAGCCCAAGGTTGACCTTGTCCGCTGGTGGCAAAGGCTTTTTCTCCGCAGCCAGCGCCGCAGTCAGCGAGGTTCCCTTTGCGACTTTTGCCAGAACCCGGTCGGCTGCCTTGCGCGCTTCGGCGCTACCCTGGGCAAAGACCCATGCTTCTGTAACGTCGTTCTTGATATCTTTAAGCGGGGCAGGCGCGGATTGCACGATCTCGGCCACGTCGAAAATCAGGAAAGTCTTGCCGGGATCAATTTCAGCGATCTGCGGTTCGCCTTCTTCCATGGTAAAGGCGGTGGACAATGCCTTGGCGAGGATTGCGGGGCCTGTTTCACCGTTCTTGCCATAGACTGCTCCGTTTGCAGTGAGTGGCGCTGTGGTCTTGATCTCGCCGTTCACTTCCTTGGCCGCATCGGCAAGGCTGGTGCCTTCATCCAGAGAATCTTCCAGACGGGAGGTGAGATCGGCCAGTGCGGACCTGCGCTGCTCGGTAGCGAGTTCCTCAGCGATTGCGCCCTTGACTGCGGCAAGCGGCTTTGCATCGATTTTAACTGCAGAATCCACGCGCATGACGTGCCAGCCAAGGTTGCTGCGGCGCGGAGTGGCGATTTTTCCGGCAGGGACAGCGAAAGCTGCGTCCGCGACATCCTGCGATGTTTGCGCGGCGAGTTCAGCCTTGTCCATGCTGGACAGTTTCGCCGCAGCAAGGCCTTTGGCCTTTGCCGCTGCTTCAAGCGAAGTGCCAGCACTTGCCTGCGCGGCAATAGCCTTGGCCGCTGCCTCGGTCGGCGTAATGACCTGACTGAAAGTGCGGGTTTCGCTCGCCGCATATTTCTGTGCGTCGCGTTTGTAACGCGTAGCGATTTCAGCCTCGGTCGGCTTGCGTAGTTCGCCCAGGGCTTCCGCACCGAAAGTCACGTAACGGATGACCCGGCGTTCCGGGCGAATATAGTTGTCCTTGTTTTTCGCGTAATAGGCCTCAAGCTGCTTGTCAGTGGGCTTGTCTTTCGGCGCATAGGCGAGACTGGGCAGAACCGCGATGGAACCCGCGCGGCGTTCCTTGAGCAGGGCCGCATATCGTTCGACCTGCTGGTCTGACGGTGCCAGTCCAAATGTGGCGGGAACCAGGATCTGGCGGGCGAGCAGCCCCTGTCGCAAGTCTGATCGGACCATCTTGTCCGTCAGGTTCTGTTGAGCAACAGCCTGGCGATATATGCTCTCGTCAAACTTGCCATCGGCCCCCTTGAATGCTGAAATCATCGCAATTTCGCTGTCAATCAGCCTGTGCCCTGCGCGCAGACCGACCTTTTCACCAAAGGCCCCAAGTGCATAACGATCAAGCAGATCGTCCAGCACACGCTCAACACCGCCCTGCTTTACAAAAAATGGCATGGTCAGCGTGGGGTCATTCTGCTTGATCCGTTCCAGCGCGCTGTTGGCACTGCGGGTGAGGTCAGCAGTTGTCAGCGTCTCACCGCCCACGGTCGCAACCCGATCACCCCCGGCGACACCCCCGAACATGGAGTTGTTGGCAACATCGCCGCTGGCAAAGGCCAGTGCGATCAAGGCCAGAAACCCCAGCGTGACGCCAACACCGATGCGGGAACTGAAAAAATTACGAAAAAACTGGAGCATGGCTGGGCCGTCCACCTTTCAGGGCGAAAATAGGGTATGATGTGTGGCACGGGGCCGGTTGACTGAGAACGCGCTTTATCCCCGCTATAGCTTGCGGGCAACACTCCTTACCCGATTGTGCATATGCGCTGAACGGTTTTGACAAGATGCCCACGGGGGGCTAGCGGGCACCGTCATATCGAGATGGGGAGCGCGCTTGCGACTCCCCTTTATTTTCGGCACCGGATCGCTGATCCGGACCCAACGGTGAAAAAGACAATGGCTTTGAGGCCCTATATAGTCGGTAACTGGAAAATGCACGGAACCCGCGCGATGCTAGGTGAAGCGCGTGCAATAGATCGTGCGGCAGAGCGTTTAATGAAGGCCGAAGTGGCTTTGGCTCCGCCGTTCACACTCATCCACGCCACCCGCAAGGAAGCCGATCTGATTGGCGTCGGCGCGCAGGATTGCCACCCCGCGGAAGGTGGGGCGCATACAGGCGATATTTCCGCGCCCATGCTGAAGGATGCTGGTGCCTCTTTCTGTATTGTTGGCCACAGCGAACGACGCAGCGACCACGGCGAAAGCGATGGAGTCGTCAAATCCAAGGCCGAAGCGGCGCTCAATGCCGGGATGTCAGTGATCGTCTGCGTTGGCGAAAGCGAGGCTGAACGCGATGCAGGCCGCGCCGAAGATGTCGTGCTTGCACAAATCGAAGGATCGGTGCCACGTGGTGAAGGCGTGGCGGACAGCGTCACCGTGGCTTATGAACCCGTCTGGGCGATCGGAACCGGCCGAACCCCCACGACAGATGATATTGCTGCGATGCACAGCGCGATCCGTAACAAGCTGGTAGAGATTTTCGGAAACTCCGGCGAAGGTGTCCGCATTCTCTATGGTGGCTCGGTCAATCCTGATAATGCGGGCGAAATACTCGCGATTGAGCATGTCAGCGGTGCGCTTGTCGGTGGTGCGAGCCTTACGGCAGAGAAATTTCTGGGCGTAATCGTTGCTGCCACTGGCGATCAACGCGATTAATCAGCCGGCTTTGCAACCCTGACTCGTGCCCAACCGGGCGCATCGCTTGCGATCATGGGTTTTGAGGGGTAAAGGCAAGCACCTTGTTCTGGGCCGCACGGTCCGTTTTACAGTTATTCAGGTCAGTCCAGCCTTATGTCGCTTTTCTTCTTTCTCATGGTGGTGCAGGCCATTGTCGGCGCGGCGCTTGTCGCGGTGATCCTCATGCAGCAGTCGGAAGGCGGCGGTCTTGGTATGGGCGGCAGCCCCAGCGGGCTGATGTCGGCACGCGGCGCGGCAGATTTCATGACGCGCGCAACGGCCATTCTGGCGGCAATCTTCGTGATCCTGAGCATCACTTTGGCCGCATTGGCTGTCGGACAGACCACTGGCCGGGAAATCGATACGTCGCTTGATCGAAGCGTGCAATCAGCCCCGGCAGCCACCAATGATCCTCTTGCGCCGGCGACTTCGGGCAATGCAGCGGGGGCTGCGTCCTCTGATGCAAACGCACCGACTGCTGGTAATGCGGATGATCCGCTGGCCGGGGCCGCGCAGTAGCGCAAACCGCCGATTTCTTTTTCCGGCCTGATTATTCATGCCGAAAGCTGTGAAAAATTAGCGCTTGCGATGCGATAGACGCTTGCGCCGAATCCACTCATGCTCCTAAGGCCCGACTCCCATGGCGCGGTTCATTTTTATCACCGGCGGCGTGGTCTCCTCGCTCGGTAAAGGTCTGATGGCGGCAAGTCTTGCTGCCCTTTTGCAATCTCGTGGTTTCAAGGTCAGAATCCGCAAGTTCGACCCTTACCTGAACGTCGATCCCGGCACGATGAGCCCTTACCAGCATGGTGAGGTTTATGTGACGGATGACGGGGCAGAAACTGACCTCGACCTTGGCCATTATGAGCGTTTTACGGGTGTTTCCGCGCGACAGGCGGACAACGTCACGTCAGGGCGCATTTATCAGCAGATCATCGCCCGTGAACGGCGCGGCGATTATCTCGGCGCGACAGTGCAGGTCATTCCCCATGTGACGGATGCCATCAAGCAATTCGCGCAGGCAGATGTCGATGATCTGGATTTTGTCCTGTGTGAAATTGGCGGCACCGTTGGCGATATCGAAAGCCTGCCTTTCATCGAAGCCATCCGCCAGTTACGCAATGAACTGGGACGGGAGCGGACCTGCTCTGTCCATGTGACACTGGTTCCTTATGTCTCGGC
>JAGREQ010000087.1 GCA_020446465.1 Novosphingobium sp.
GGCAGGCAAGGTATCAACGTGCGCCTTTCGCGCCGCCCGTAATCGCTGGCGCAATGCCGTCTTGGGGTTGCCGGTCATCTCTGGCACTGGCGCGAGGCCCCTTGTGGTCTAGGCCCGGTCAGATTTGCCGGGGAAAGTGGAGTGGCGGAACCACCATGGGTCGGTGCCGGGAAATCCTCTGACGCCTAAACGTCAGGTGGGCGCCGTATACCCCGGTTCCCAGGTTCCATTCCGAAGAACGCAGTGGCCCGTGTTCCAGAGTAGGGACAGCTCCCTTGGATTGCTTATAGCCTCAGGGATATTCACGAACGGCTCGTGCCGGGCAGTCCCGCCACGGCGTTATCTAGGCGTTGTCGGACAGTGTCTCAAGCCGTGTCGCAAGATTTTCGATCCGTTCCGCAAAACGTTCCAGCACGGGCGCGATCTCTGCTGTGAGGTCCGGTTCTGCCGTGTCTGGAGACCCGGGAGGCGGTTCTGTAGTCGGTGGCCGAGGCGCTGAGCGCCGTGCATCATGCAATTCATCAGCCAGCAGCAGGCTTGCAAACAATAACTGGCGCACTTCTGTCTGCCCCGGCGAAGCGCCTGTGCCCGACACTTTTTCATCAATCATCCGGCCAAGACGCGTGACGTGCGCCTCTTCACCTTCCGCGCAGGCAACAGTGTAGCTGCGCCCGCCAATGGACAGCGTGACATTGCTCATGCCCGCACCATTTTGTCACGCGCGCTCATTTATCGAGACTTTCGATCAGGGCATCGAGATCGCTCATCGCGTCGGTAACGGTGCGGCGCAGATGTTCATGACGGCGTAAAAGTGCCGGATTTGGGCCAACAGATACAACGCCTTGTGCCTTGCGCGCGCCTTCCTCTGCGCGGTCCAATGCACGTTCCAGACGTGCAACAGCGTTGAATATGCGATCCCGTCCCATGCGCAGAATTTACTCCAAAATGCTGCAATCGCAATGATCTGCCGGTCGCCTTGATGAACAAACCTGAGGATAATGCAAATTTGGCACACATTCTTGCGACAGGGGGAGATTGACAGAGGCCCGCTTGACGTGCGGCGGCGCGTCCGCAAAGGAAACCGCGCGCCGAATCGCCCCTGCATTGCAATACCGTAAAGGGGCACCATACCCGCCGTTTTTGCAGGAGCATTTCTGGCATGACCATCGCCCCCGATCGCCTCTCCCCCATGGCCAATGCCATCAGGGCGCTGTCGATGGACGCAATTCAGGCTGCCAACAGTGGCCACCCCGGAATGCCGATGGGCATGGCAGATGTCGCCACTGTCCTGTGGTCTGAATACCTGAAGTTCGATCCTTCCGCACCGGACTGGGCCGACCGGGACCGTTTCGTGCTTAGCGCCGGACATGGTTCGATGCTGATCTATGCGCTGTTGAACCTCAGCGGCTATGCACAGCCGACGATGGATGACATCCGCAATTTCCGGCAGCTTGGCAGCCCTTGTGCTGGCCACCCGGAAAACTTCCTGCTGCCGGGCGTGGAATGCACCACTGGCCCGCTGGGGCAGGGGCTTGCCATGGCAGTCGGCATGGCGATGGCCGAACGGCACCTTAACGCCGTGTTTGGCGATGACCTTGTCGATCATCGCACCTGGGTTATCGCAGGCGATGGCTGCCTGATGGAAGGTATCAACCACGAGGCAATCGGCCTTGCCGGGCATTTGCAGCTTGGCCGCATGATCGTGCTGTGGGACGACAACAACATCACGATTGACGGTGGGACGAACCTTTCCACCAGTGAAGATATCAAGGCGCGTTATAGTGCGACCGGATGGCATGTCGAAAGCTGCGATGGCCATGATCCTGCGGATATTCGCCGTGCGCTTGATGCTGCTCTGGCTGATCCGCGCCCCTCCCTTGTCGCCTGCAAGACCGTGATCGGCAAAGGCGCGCCGAACAAGCAGGGCACCAGTGCCACGCATGGTTCGCCGCTGGGTGATGAAGAAATCGCCGCTGCGCGCAAGGAACTGGGCTGGGCTGCCGCTCCGTTCGAGATTCCCGCTGATGTCGCAGCGGACTGGAAAGCCACCGGAGAGCGCGGCAAGGCTGCTCGCAGTGACTGGGAAGCCCGTCTTGCTGCCGATGACGACAAGCGCTCAGCGTTTGAAGATCACATGGCAGGCGTTGGCAATCGTGCCAGCGTCGCGCTGGAAGATTACATTGCGGATCTGGCGAAAGAGCCGAAGAAAGTCGCAACACGCAAGGCTTCTGAAATGGCGCTTGGTCCGCTGACCGAGAATCTGCCGCAACTGATTGGTGGCTCTGCTGACCTTACCGGCTCGAACAACACCAAGACGAAGGCCACGACGCCATTCACGCCGCAGGATTATGCCGGGCGCTATGTCTATTACGGCATTCGCGAATTTGGCATGGCAGCGGCCATGAACGGCATGGCACTGCACGGGGGTGTCGCACCTTATGGTGGCACGTTCCTGATTTTCAGCGATTATTGCCGCAATGCGATCCGCTTGTCGGCCTTGCAGCAAGCCAATGTCGTTTATGTGCTGACGCATGACAGCATCGGCCTTGGCGAAGATGGGCCGACTCACCAGCCTGTTGAACAGGTGATGAGCATGCGGCTCATTCCGAACCTCAATGTTTTCCGCCCGTGCGACACAATTGAAACGGCGGAATGCTGGGCCTTGGCTCTCGAAGCGCCGAAAACGCCGTCAGTTCTTGCTCTTTCCCGCCAGAATCTTCCCCAATTGCGTGGGGAAGGGGATGAAAGCTGGTCTGCTGCCAGCAATCGCTCGGCCAAGGGGGCTTACCGGATGAAGGCGGCGGACGCTGCGCGCAAGGTCGTGCTGGTTGCCACGGGTTCCGAAGTGGCTCTGGCGATGGATGTGGCGGCCACTCTCGAAGCGCAGGGTGTCGGTGCCGACGTGGTTTCGATGCCTTGCATGGAACTGTTTGCCGGGCAGGACGAAGGCTATCGGGCTGATCTGCTTCCGGCAGATACTCTCAAGGTTTCGATCGAAGCGGGCAGCACGCTCGGCTGGGAACGCTATGTCGGCAACGATGGCCTGACTATCGGGCTGGATCGTTTCGGCGCTTCCGCCCCGGCTGAAGATCTGTTTGTCAAATTCGGTTTCACCGCGGACGCGATTGTTCCGCAAATTCTCTCTAAACTCAAAGCATAAGCAGGAGCATTGCACATGGCGACGAAAGTTGCGATCAACGGTTTCGGGCGTATCGGGCGGCTGGTCGCTCGCGCCATTCTCGAACGCAGCGATCACGATCTGGAACTGGTTTCGATCAACGATCTGTCTGACACGAAGTCGAATGCGCTTCTGTTCCAGTTTGACAGCACGCATGGCCGCTACCCCGGCACTGTCGTTGCCGGTGATGGCAAGATCACGGTCGATGGCAAGGATATTGCCGTTACCTCTGAACGCGATCCGGGCAAGTTGCCGCATGGTGCAATGGGCATCGACATCGTTCTTGAATGCACCGGTTTCTTCCAGTCCGACGAAGCAAGCCGTCCGCACCTTGCAGCGGGTGCCAAGCGGGTCATTATCTCGGCCCCTGCAACGGGTGTTTCCAAGACGATCGTCTTTGGCGTCAATCAGGATACGCTGACTGCCGATGACGTCATCATCTCGAACGCAAGCTGCACCACGAACTGCCTCGCACCAGTTGCCAAGGTATTGCACGAAACTGTTGGAATTGAACGTGGTTTCATGACCACGATCCATTCCTACACCAACGACCAGCGAATGCTGGACCAGATCCATTCTGATCTGCGTCGTGCGCGTGCGGGTGCCCAGAACATGATCCCGACGACGACCGGCGCAGCCCGTGCGGTCGGGCTGGTTCTGCCTGAACTGAAGGGCAAACTGGACGGGTCTTCGGTCCGTGTTCCGACACCGAACGTCAGCCTTGTCGATCTGGTGTTTACGCCGGGCCGCGATACGACGGCTGAAGAAATCAACGCTGCACTGAAGGCAGCGGCAGAAGGCCCGATGAAGGGCGTTCTCGATTTCACTGAACAACCGCTCGTTTCCAGCGACTTCAACCATTACCCGGCCAGTTCCACCATCGACAGCCTTGAAACGGCTGTGCTCGAAGGCAAGCTGGTTCGTGTCGTATCCTGGTATGATAACGAATGGGGCTTCTCCAACCGCATGATCGACACCGCCGGTGTCGTGGCAGGGTTGCTCTGACATGGTTGCCGGGCGGCTCTCAGGAATCGCCCGGCATGACCGGCCTCACGGCGAGATCGAGGTTTTGGACAGGGCCTCGGTAAGCCGAGAGGCCGGACTTTGTGGCGATGCGCGCGGGGCGCTGAAAGGTGCCCCATATCGCCGCCAGATTTCGCTGATCGAACGCGAAAGCTGGGAGGCCGCGATGGCGCAAGCAGGTCTTGCCTTGCCTTGGCAGGTGCGGCGCGCCAATCTGTTGGTTGAAGGGCTTGGCTTGCCGCGCAAGGCAGGCACCCGTCTGCGGATCGGGGCAACATGCGTTATCGAAATTACATGCGAATGTGACCCCTGCGCCCGTATGGATGCCATTGCCGAGGGACTTCGCAAGGCTTTGGAGCCGGACTGGCGCGGCGGATTTCTGGGACAAGTCATCACGGATGGCGAAATCGCCACAGGCGATACGATAAGGATCGAGGAATGAGCAATTTCCGCAAGCTGGATGACCTCAACGACGTTGCGGGCAAAGTCGTTCTGGTTCGGGTCGACCTGAACTTGCCGATGCAGGATGGTCACGTCACCGACACAACCCGCGTGAAAGCCTCGGCACCGACTATTCTGGAACTGGCGGACAAGGGCGCAAAAGTGCTGCTGCTCGCGCACTTCGGGCGCCCCAAGGGGCAGCGTCATTCGACGATGTCGCTAAGCCTCGTGCAAGGTGCCGTCGAAGAAGTGCTCAAGCGCGAAATCATGTTCATTCCCGAAGTGGCCGGCCCGGTTGCTGCGCAAGCCATCGGTATCTTGCGCGATGGCGACATCGGATTGATGGAAAACACGCGGTTCTGGCCCGGTGAAGAAAAGAACGATCCAGAGTTTGCAGCGGCAATCGCAGCCAACGCGGATGCGTTCGTCAACGATGCCTTTTCCGCCGCGCACCGCGCCCATGCAACGACAGAGGGACTTGCGCGTATCCTGCCTGCCTATGCAGGCCGGGCCATGCAGTCAGAACTGGAAGCACTGGACAAGGCACTGGGCGCACCGGAAAAGCCGGTTGCAGCCGTTGTCGGTGGGGCCAAGGTTTCCACCAAACTTGCCGTTCTCAAACATTTGGTCGGGCAGGTCGATCACCTTATCATCGGTGGCGGTATGGCGAATACCTTCCTTGCCGCGCGCGGTGTCGATGTTGGAAAGTCCCTGTGCGAACATGATCTGACCGGCACGGCAGAAGATATTCTGGACGCAGCCGACAAGGCTGGCTGCACGGTGCACCTGCCTTATGACGTTGCGGTGGCAAAGGAGTTTGCTGCCAATCCTCCATCGCTGCGTATTTGCAACGTGCATGAAGTAGCAGTGGACGAAATGATTCTGGATGTCGGGCCGCAAGCGGTCGAAGCATTGGGCGATGTGTTGAAGACTTGCAGGACACTGGTCTGGAACGGGCCGATGGGCGCGTTTGAAACGGAACCGTTCGATGCTGCAACTGTCGCGCTGGCGCGCACGGCAGCAGCCCTGACGAAAGAAGGATCGCTTGTTTCGGTTGCGGGTGGTGGCGACACGGTTGCCGCTCTCAATCATGCGGGCGTGGCCGACGACTTCACCTATATTTCAACCGCTGGCGGCGCGTTCCTCGAATGGATGGAAGGTCGTGAATTGCCCGGCGTTGCCGCGCTGACAGTCTGATGGTGGAGGGCGCGTGATCAATCTGACCGGCATTGATCATGTGGTGTTCCGTGTGCGGGACGTGCCATTGATGCGCCGCTTTTATGAAGATGTTCTGGGTGCCCGGCTTGAACGGTCGGTGGAAGACATTGGCCTGTATCAACTGCGCGCGGGCAATGCTCTCATTGATCTGGTGGATGTCGCCGGGACACTTGGCCAGCAGGGCGGCGCTGCGCCGGGCGAGGGTGGGCGAAATGTCGAGCACGTCTGTTTCCGGGTTCTGCCCTGGGATGGCGACGCCATTCTTGGCCATCTGGCCAGTCACGGTTTTCCAGACGCGCGCATTTCCTCGCGCTATGGTGCCGATGGGCAGGGGCCAAGCATCTACATCACTGATCCCGAAGGGAACGCCCTGGAGCTTAAAGGTCCGCCATTTCCGCCAATACCACCCACGTCATAACCCCTCGTGGTTAGCGCAGTTGCCGAGATGACATGGTAACGCTAAGCGTGCGCCGCGAAATTCAGCCATCGAAGGATGCCATCACAATGCAAATCTCTGATATGACCGCCAAGATCGCCCAAGGTAACGGCTTTATTGCCGCGCTGGATCAGTCCGGCGGCTCCACGCCCAAGGCGCTGCGTGGCTATGGCGTCGAGGATAACGAGTGGTCCGGCGACGATGAGATGTTCGCAAAGATTCACGAAATGCGCAGCCGGATCATCACCAGCCCGTGTTTTTCCAACGGGAAAGTGATCGGCGCGATCCTGTTTGAAAAGACCATGGACGGCCAGGTTGAAGGCAAACCCACCCCGCAGGCTCTGATCGATCGGGGGATCGTGCCCTTCATCAAGATCGACAAGGGGCTGGAGGACGAAGCGAACGGCGTTCAGATGATGAAGCCGATGCCGGAACTGGATACTCTGCTCGCCCGTGCGAAAGGGCTTGGCGTGTTTGGAACCAAGGAGCGTTCCGTCATCAACGAAGCCAATCCGGAAGGCATCGCCGCGATTGTCGCGCAACAGTTTGAAATCGGGCGGCAGGTTCTGGCTGCCGGCCTTATGCCGATGCTGGAGCCTGAATACTCGATCAAGGCTGAAGGTCGCGCGGAAGGCGAAAAAATCCTGAAGGCGGAAATCCTCAAGAACCTCGATTCGATCGCCGAAGGGCAGCAAGTCATGCTCAAGCTGTCGATCCCGGTCGAGGCAAACCTCTATGCTGATCTCATCGCACACCCCAAGGTTCTGGCCGTTGTCGCGCTTTCGGGCGGGTATTCGACGGACGAAGCCTGCGCGGAACTCGCCAGGAACAAGGGCATGATCGCCAGCTTCAGCCGGGGTCTGCTGCAGGATCTGCGCGCACAACAGGACGATGCGGATTTCGATGGCACGCTGGGTGCTGCAATCGATCAGATCCACGCAGCCAGCGTTGCCTGATCGGGTAGGGGTGGCACTTGTCGCCCCCACCGTTTGGACGCCCTGACGGGTATCGACCATGGAACACACTTGTCAGCTTTACCTCATTTCACCGTTGGAAGTCGGCGGCACATTCCCTCAGCGCCTTGATCGCGCGCTGGGGGCGGGAAAGGGGCTTGCCTCGGCATTCCAGTTCCGCGTCAAGGGCGTCGATGAACATGAAGCTGCGCGCCTTGCTGCCCCTTTGCAGGAGATATGCGCTGCGCATGACGTGGCTTTTATCGTCAACGACAGCGTGCCACTGGCCAAACGGTTAAAGGCGGACGGCGTTCATCTGGGCCAATCCGATGGTACGGTAAAGGACGCACGCGAGAAGCTGGGCCGGGACGCACAAATCGGCGTGACTTGCCATGCAAGCCGGCACCTTGCGATGGAAGCAGGCGATGCGGGCGCCGACTATGTCGCTTTCGGGGCATTCTTCCCCAGCACGACCAAGGCAACCGAACACCATGCGGAACCCGACCTTTTGACATGGTGGCAATCGCTGTTTGAATTGCCATGCGTCGCCATCGGGGGAATAACCCCTGCAAACTGCGCGCCGCTGGCAAAGGCAGGGGCCGATTTTCTGGCTGTTTCAGGTGCTGTCTGGAATGGCGATGAAGTCGCGGCAATTGAAGCATTTGCCAAGGCACTTGGGCAGTAACTGCCATTCAGGTGGCAAAGGATTGTCCATGTCCCACCTTGCCGTAACGTCAGCCAACGGCTAGGGCGCGGCAACCGGAACACTTATCCCAAATCGCGAGAGCACAATCAGATGAAAATCAGTGGCGTCGACATTCGCCCAGGCAACATTCTCGAATACGAAAATGGTATCTGGAAAGTCGCGAAGACCCAGCACACCCAGCCCGGCAAGGGCGGGGCCTTCATGCAGGTCGAGATGAAGAACCTTATCGATGGTCGCAAGACCAACGTGCGCTTTCGCAG
>JAGREQ010000088.1 GCA_020446465.1 Novosphingobium sp.
CGTCGTTTGACCAATCGACAGCGGAAAGGTCTGCAATCTCGCCGTAATCGGCACGCAAGGTCATGGGGTCCAGCTTCAGTTGCTTGACCGCGTCGGTCACCCAGCCTTCGCCGAAACTTTCCCACGCCAGCGTCGTGACAGGACGTGCGCCCAGCATCGTCCACATCGCCATTTCAAAAGCGCCCGTGTCGGAACCGGGCACAATGCCGATGCGATGCGTATCGGGCAGGCCAAGCAGTTCACGCATCAGGTCGATGCAATATGCGAGCCGCGCCTTGCCAATTTTCGCACGATGCGAACGGCCCAGCGAATCGGTTGCCAGTTTGTCGAGGGAATAGCCCGGCGGCTTTGCGCAGGGACCGGAAGAAAAGTGCGGACGTGCAGGTTTGCGCGCCGGTATTGCAATATCAGTCATATCTGACTCTCCTTACAGAGAGCACGCGCGGCGTTGGGACCGCGTGGCCCGCTCGCCGCCCTATAGTGTGCAGGTGCGAAGTCAAGCGGCAAACGATCCGATGCCCGCTTTTGCCCCATGATCTGTGGGTGTCAGATCAAGCTGCCGTCACCGCCTGCCGGCCAGCCCCAAGGCGCACCATCCGCGCCAGGTTGAGAGCCACAAGCGGACCAAAATGTACCAGCGCGGGCACCCAATGCCATTCAAGGAACACCCAGTGAAGCGCGGAAAACAGCGCTGCGGGATAGGCAAGGCGCTGCGCTGTCTTCCAGCCTTTCCGCAAGGCTTGCATCGCCGTGTCAGTGCTTGTGAAGCCCGGAATGGCCATCAAAACCAGCGCCACCCAGCCTGTCCAGATACCAAGTTCGCCCAGTTCACCAAGGATTTCAGCCAGTGAACCTTCGTGAACCACGTAAAAGACAAGGTGCGCGATGGCATAGACGAATGCGGCAAAGCCGAACCAGCGGCGCCGGGCAAGCAACCAGCGCGTCCATCCGCGCGGGCCGAAAAGATCAGCCAATGGCCCGACAAGCATCGCCAGAACCATGAACCGCACGGCAAATTCCCCTGTTGGGTGGAGCATCCTGTGCGCATCAGAGGTTCCGGAGATATACCCCGACAACATGCCAAGACCCGGCAGGGCAAGGAGGAACCAGATCAGCCATTTATTAATAACGCTTCGCATTAGCGCCTCCTAGTATCCTCGCAACCGGGTTGCAAGATGGAATCTTCATGACCAGACAAAAAACTTATCAAACAGTCACTTCAGCGTGCATGACCTGCAGTTCACCGCCAATGACATGAATCAATTTTATGGATTGTTAACCATGTTTGTCGCATCATGGCGCTTCATAAAGGGGGAAATCTGTGCCTCGCCATCTCGGCCTTGCGATCCTGCCACTCGCCTGCCTTTTGGCTTCGTGCGGGATTACGCCCGGCGGATCATCGGGCAAGCCACAACGGACCGCAACGCAGACTTATGCGCCCAATGTTGAAGAGCGCCAGTGCCTCGCCGATCTGGGCAAGACAAACGCGGCCTTCACCCCCCTGCCCGACCGTTACTTTGGCGCTGGTTGCTCTACTTCCAATACGGTCCAGCTTTCGGCGTTACGTGGTGACTATCAGGAACTGCAAGTCACCAACCTTGGCCCGGTCACTTGCCCGCTGGCCAATACTTTTGCCGCATGGGCGCGCTATGGGGTGGACCGCGCAGCCCGGCAAATCCTTGGCAGCGGGCTTGCCCGGATAGAGACAATGGGCAGCTATTCATGCCGCAACGTTGCTGGCACCAGCCGTCGTTCCGCCCATTCCACCGGCAATGCTATCGACGTATCGGCATTTGTGCTGGACGATGGCCGACGCATATCGCTGACCGGCCAGTGGAATGGCGGAAATGCAGCGGAACGCCAGTTCCTGCGCGTTATTCACGCCAGCGCCTGCAAGCGATTCGGCACGGTACTGGGGCCAGAATACAATGCCGCGCACCGCGATCACTTCCACCTTGAAACAGGCGGCGGGTCATTCTGCCGGTAAAAGCCTCGCGTCGTTTTACTGCTGGCCCGAACCAGCCGCCGTTTTTGCCTTGGTGAAGGAGTAATCCGGAAGCGACTCGAATGCCATTTTCAACGCATCACCCCAACCATGCGATACTTGCTGAAAATAGGGATCGTCAGCCGTTATCCGCATTTCGTGCAATGGTTCAAACCGGTCGCGCTCAATCACCAGAATATCGAGCGGCATTCCCACCGAAAGGTTCGCCTTCAGTGTGGAGTCGAAACTGACCATCAGCAGCTTGATCGCATTTTCAAAGCTCATCGCCGGATCATAGGCGCGCAGGATAATCGGGCGGCCATATTTGGTTTCCCCGATCTGGAAGAACGGGGTGTCGGGGCTGGCTTCGATGAAGTTGCCTTCCGGGTAGATCAGGAACAGGCGCGGTTCCTGCCCCGCAATCTGTCCCG
Organism: Novosphingobium sp.; assembly: GCA_020446465.1. Classification (GTDB taxonomy): domain Bacteria; phylum Pseudomonadota; class Alphaproteobacteria; order Sphingomonadales; family Sphingomonadaceae; genus JAWKXU01. The sequence continues at coordinate 2,416 of JAGREQ010000088.1, forward strand.
CAACGATGATAGAGGCAGTAAACCGCCCTTCACCGAACTGGCCATTGGTATGTTGGGCAGATGTAATCGTTTCGCGAAGAAGCCTGCCGATGGCAGTCGCCACCTGAAACATGGTTGGCGCTTCAAGCAAGGAATTATGCCGTTCTTCGGGGGCTTTTGACCGTTCCTCAAGCTGGCTGATGACCGCTTGCGTCGTTGCCAGATTACCCGCAGTCATCACGGAAATGATACGTTCACCCGGAACAGACCAGTAAAACATCTTGCGAAACACAGAAATGTTATCAACGCCGGAATTGGTCCGGGTGTCGCTCATCAGGACCAGCCCCCGGTCCAGCGCGATGCCCACGCAATAAGTCATGCAATCTCCTGCAACGGCCCTGTTTTCACCGCTGTCAGCACTTCCTTACTGTTCCAGGTTCTGTTGTTCCACCGCAATCTGCACGGCTGCATGTTCGGTCAGCATACCGAATGTAACACCCGTGATCGGTGCAGCCTCGCGATAGTCGCGGCCTGTGGCCACCCGGACATAGCGGGAATCCGGGCTGATTCTGTTGGACACGTCAAACCCGACCCAGCCAAGCCCCTGCACGTGCGCCTCTGCCCAGGCGTGGCTGGCTTCCTGATCGATCCGGTCATTCAGCATCAGGTATCCACTGACATAGCGGGCAGGAATGCCTTTTGATCGCGCAAGGCCGATGAATATCTGTGCATGATCCTGACATACGCCGTAGCCATGTGCAGCGGATTCCTCCGCCGTCGTATCGACATGGGTATGCCCGGTTTCATACGCCACTGCATCGCACACCGCGTTTGACAGGGCATGGAGCCAGTCCAGCGTATCATCAGATGGCACATCCACGCCGGAAAGGATTGCACGCATCTTCGACCCCGGTTTCGTCAACACCGTCTGGCTGCCAAAGGCCCACAAGGGCATGTGCCCTGCATGATGCCCGAACACCCCTGCGTGGTCCGTCGTTTCGACAGTTCCCGAACAGTCGATCTTCACTTCGCTGACGCCCGGCTCCAGCGTGACGAGCGTCACCATATTCCAGTTATGGTCTTCGTATGTGAGTTCCTCACGCGCGCCGTGAAGCGTCATGGTCCAGTCAACAATGCGCTGCCCGTGGGTTTCCTTGGGCGTCAGGCGCAACCGCTGAATGCCGCGCCCGACAGGCTCTGAAAATTTGTAGCTGGTGCTGTGCTTGACGGCGAGCCGCATGGCTTTGTCCTTTTCCACCTCCGCTCAGTCCACAAACCGGTAATCGGCGCTGATCGCACTGGCGATTTCATGGTTTTCGCTGATGAACCGGATGAGAAATTCATGCAGTCCCATATCGAAGATCGCGTCCGTATCGGCAGCGGCAAGCCGGGCCACCGCCTCTCGAGCCAGACGATGAGACAGACCCTCCTCGCCATATTCCTCGACAAGGTCGTCGAGATTTTCAAGCAACTGGTCGAGACAGAACACCAGGCTGCGAGGGAAGCGGGCGTCCATCATCAGAAAGTTGGCAATGCCGCGTGCGTCCATGCGCCCTGCATTGAGCCAGCGATAGGCCCTGTCACCCCCCAGCGAGCGCAGCACACCATCCCATTGCGTCGTATCCAGTCGTGACCCGACATGCGCGACAGTTGGCAACAGCAAGTGATACTTCACGTCCAGAATACGCGCGGTGTTGTCGGCCCTTTCGATAAAGGTGCCAGCCCGCGCGAAATGATAGATGTCGTTCCGCAACATGGTGCCGTAAGATGCGCCGCGCACCAGTGATGACTGGCGGCGGATCGTGCCCAGCACCAGCCCCAGGTTGTTTTCCCGCGCCGGACGCGCCAGCAGATCGCGCACCATCATCCAGCCTTCGTTGACTGCTTCCCAGACTTCTGTGGTGACGGACGAACGCGCCATACGGGCATTGTTTCGCGCATTTTCCAGCAGCAGCAGCGCGTTTTGCGGATTCGCCTTGTCGCGAAGCACGAAATTACAGACCTGCATCGCGTCGTAATCGTCGTATTGCGCGTCGTAGGCGGCCTGCTCGCCCAGCGTGGCAAGGACAGAGCGCCACTCCTCGCTGGCCGCATCGGCGCCGCGCATCAGTGCCATGCGAAAGCCCGCCTCCACCAGACGGGCGATATTTTCTGCCCGCTCCAGATAGCGGAACATCCAGAAAATGCCGTTGGCGGTCCGTCCTAGCATGGTGTTGCGCGCTCCATCAGTCGTCCAGCACCCAGCTATCCTTGGTGCCGCCGCCCTGGCTCGAATTGACGACCAGAGAGCCTTTCTTCATCGCCACGCGGGTAAGACCACCGGGTGTGATGTCGATGCCTTCGGGCGAAACCAGCACAAAGGGACGCAAATCAACGTGACGCGGGGCAAGCCCCTTGCGCGTCAGGATCGGCACGGTGGATAGCGACAATGTGGGCTGCGCGATGTAGTTTTGCGGATTGGCCTCCAGCTTCTTGCGGAATACCTTCATTTCCCGTTTTGACGCGGTGGGACCAATCAACATGCCATAGCCGCCCGACCCGTGGACTTCCTTCACCACCAGTTCGTCGAGATGGTCCAGAACGTAGGCAAACGAATCCTTTTCCGCGCAGCGCCACGTCGGCACATTGGGCAGCAGCGGCTTTTCACCCGTATAGAACTCGACAATTTCCGGCATGAAGCTGTAAATCGCCTTGTCGTCGCAAATCCCCGTTCCCGGCGCATTGGCAATGGTTATGCCGCCCGCGCGATAGACATCCATGATACCGGGCACGCCCAGCATACTTTCAGGATTGAACGTCAACGGATCGAGATATTCGTCATCAATCCGGCGATAGATTACATCGACCGGACGGAAGCCGCGGGTCGTCCGCATCTGCACGCGCCCATCTTCGACCCGTAAATCGCTACCTTCAACCAGTTCCGCGCCCATCTGGTCCGCCAGGAAGGCATGTTCGTAATAGGCGCTGTTGTAGATGCCCGGTGTCAGCACCGCCACCACCGGCTTTTCCCCCGCGCAATCGGGCGCACAGGCAGCAAGACTTTTCGCCAGTCGGCGTGGATAGTCCGACACCGGGCGTATCTGCCCGCCTTTGAACAGTTCGGGGAACATGGCCATCATCGTTTCGCGGTTTTCCAGCATGTAGGAAACGCCACTGGGGGTCCGGGCATTGTCTTCCAGCACCATGAATTCGTCCGGCCCCGTGCGGACAAGGTCAATCCCCACGATATGCGTGTAAACGCCGCCCGGCGGAGTAAAGCCCACCATTTGCGGCAGCCATGCGTCGTTGTCCTTGAACAGGCGCTGCGGCAGGCGGCCTGAACGAATAATTTCCTGCCGGTGGTAGAGATCGTGAATAAAAGCATTGAGCGCGCGCACGCGCTGTTCAATCCCGCGCGATAGCTTGCGCCATTCCTGCGCGGTGATGATGCGTGGCACCATGTCAAAGGGAATCAGGCGTTCTTCCGCCTCTGCCGCGCCATAGACGTTGAAAGTGATTCCCGTGCGCCGGAAGAAGGCCTCAGCCTCAAAATGCTTGCGCTTGAACCACCCGTCTTCCTGATTATCCAGCCAGTCGCAATATCGATCATAAGCAGGCCTGACGCTTCCGTCAGGAAAAAGCATTTCGTCGAAGTGGCTGTCAGGTTTTTCCATGCGCTCCGCTGCTTTGCTGCACTGCAACATGCCACAACGGAGCGTGCTGTCAATGCCTCTTCTTCAAAGCGAACGCTTGAAATGTCAGTCGGTTTCCAGTTCGTGCAACACGGCCTCGATTGAGGCGGCGGAATAGGCAAAGCCGAGATGGGTGCAGCGCACAGCCACTGCCTTGTCTCGCTCCCCCGGTTTACCGCAAGACGCACGGGCAGACACGATCCCGTCGCGCGGACTCCACAGCGCGATCGTTGGCACGGGCGGTTTTTCCGAAAGCTGCGTTTCCAGCGGCGGCTGGTCAACCGGGTGGCCGGTAACCAACTGATAAATGCGCCAGGCGTTGTTGGCATGGGGATCGCCGGAAAAGGGTGACCCCATCGTGATGACCTTGGCCACAGCGGCAGGGTGGCGCTTGGCCAGTTCGCGCGCGAACACGCCGCCAAGGCTCCACCCCACAAGAACGACCGGCTCACCATAGCGGCCATAAAGGTCGAGCAGGCGGCCTTCCAGAAACGCCAGATTTTCAGGCGTCGGGCCAAAATTGAAACCCAGCCCCCAACGCTTCACCTTGTGGCCCGCCATTTCCAGCTTGCGCGCCATGTGGCGCATACGCACCGGATGCGTGCCAAAACCTGGCAGAAGCATGACCTTGCGCGGTTGCGAGGCGGGTGTGATCCGTGGCTCATCCCGCGAAGGACGGATCGCGCCGGCCAGACCTTCCAGTTCGCCCAGCAGATGCCGAAGAGGCGGACCATGCACGCCATCTGGCTGCGGTTCGCGCGCAAGCGCCGCCCGGCGCAGAAGTTCATCCCGCCAGCGCATTCCCCGTGCAAGGGGCGTTTCAGTGCCGTTCGCAGCCGATGCCATGACGTGTTTCATTACACTTTTATGAAGCAAATTGCCTGCATAAAATATGAATGTAACACAAAAAATGCGCGAAAATCAGTCAGATTTCGGTCACGGTCCAGACAATTACGTCATATTATTGCACGCGCGCTGTTCCTGCTGCCATCAGCTGCAGTCGCCAATGCGTTCGTTGGTCACTTCCATCTTCATGTGGATAGCCCCGCCAGGCAGTGCTGGTGCTTTTTGTTCAACATCCATTATCATGACCGACTTGGTGGGCGTCGTCGTGCCATTCATGGCGATGGTCGATGCCATGCCCTGCTCCATTTCGCAGGTCATCTTTGCGTCAATCGTGTTGGCGCTCGCGTCAAACTTGTCGAACGTGCATTTGCCTTCCGCAGTCTTGCGGACCATTTCTTCAAAGCCTTTTTCTACGTCTTCGGGCTTGAGGCAGAACTCGTGACTCTGGCTTGCCACGCCGGACATCATCTGTTTCATCTGCGCGGCCTGTTCGGCAGGGATACCGGGAACTTCAAAGTCCAGCACTTTCACGCTGGACTTGTATTTGCCCGGTTCAGGCTTTTCCATCGCCTTGGCCTCTTCCATCACTTCATCAACGCTCTTTGGCTTGTCATCGGCAGACTTGCCGCATCCGGCAAGAGCAGCGAGCGCAACCAGTGGCAGGGCAACCGAAAGATGGCCGGCAGAAAAGCGCATTGTAATCCCTCCAGAAAAATTGCGGCAACAAACCGCATCATTTGAAACGCCACGTTACCAAGCTGTTACGCCCCTGCCAATGCTCACCGTGCATCGGCCCGATCGTGAACATTGCGCCGCCCGCGCGCCTGCCCCATATCCCGCCCATGGCAGAACTCATTATCCGTCGCGGGCTGGAGGAACCGGATACCTCCGGCAGCTTCAGACCGCACAAACCGGAGCGTCCCGAAAAATCGCAAGGCGGCCGCAAATTTGAACTCGTGTCCGATTACCAGCCGGCAGGCGACCAGCCGACCGCGATTGCCGAACTGGTGGAAGGGGCGCAGAACGGCGACCAGACGCAGGTTCTGCTGGGCGTTACGGGGTCGGGCAAGACCTTCACCATGGCCAAAGTGATCGAGGAATTGCAGCGCCCTGCCCTTGTGCTGGCCCCCAACAAGATCCTTGCCGCGCAGCTTTATGGTGAGTTCAAGAGCTTCTTTCCAAACAACGCGGTCGAGTATTTCGTCTCCTACTACGAC
>JAGREQ010000008.1 GCA_020446465.1 Novosphingobium sp.
TGCAGCTTTTCTTCACGCTTGGTCGCGGTAACGACGATCTCATTGTAACCGCTCGATTCGGATGCACCTTCCGCATCCTGCGCATAGGCAGGCGCCATGGCACCGGAAACCGCGATCACGGAAAGTGCGGATGCACCTGTTAGAAAACGAGAGAACTTAACCGACATATTGGACCTCCCCTAAATCGGTTGACTGAAAAAGGTTCAGACAATCCGTTCCCTCCAGAACAGACCGCACAGAACATAGAGATGCGCTGCCGGTACCGTCACTTAACCATTCGGTCAACAATCGGAAGGGTCTTGACCTTGATTGATCCGGGTGTGCGACATTTTTGCATCACACGCCGCTGCGACTGCCCAAGCATGGACGAGAATTCCGCACATCGCGCGTATCTGACACTGAATCGCGTGACGCTATGCCAGCATCAAGCCGGGAGGGCTTTGGAATTGCCCCATAAGATCGGCGGGGCCACACCCCCGCCGATTGCGTCATCCATCAGCCAATGTTGATGACAATTTTACCCATGTGCGATGCACCGCGCAGGTACTCAAATGCCTGGGGCACGTCGCCAAAGGCAAACTCGCGATCAATCACCGGCTTGATCTTTGCAAACTCGATGGACTTGTTCATCGCATCAAACATCTCGCGTGAACCGACCATGATACCGCGCACGCTGATCCCGCCCGTCAGAATGGGCAATGGATCAATTTCGCCCATACTCAGGACACCGATCATCTGGATCGAGCCGCCGCGGCGCGTCGCAGCAAGGGACTGTGCCAGTGTGCCCGGCCCGCCAGTCTCGACAACCATGTCGACGCCTTCACCGCCGCTGATTTCCTTCGCCTTGAGACCCCATTCAGGCACGTTGCGATAATTGATCGTCTCATTGGCACCCAAGGCCCGCGCCCGTTCAAGCTTCTCGTCGCTGGAAGAGGTAATGATAACCCGCGCACCAGCTGCGCGCGCCAGTTGCAGCGCGAAAATCGCCACGCCGCCGGTGCCGAGAATCAGGACTGTCTGCCCGCTGCGGATCGGCTTGTCGCACATCAGCGCGTTCCAGGCTGTGACCGCCGCACAAGGGAGCGTCGCGCCTTCGGCAAAAGTCAGCGAATCCGGAATATGCACCAGGCCCGTTGCATCAAACAGGCGGTATTCGGACAGAACCCCATCAATCGAACCACCAAGAGCAGTTGCAAGGTCCGCATCGACCATTTCCCCGCCCATCCAGCTTTGGGTGAAGATACCCGCGACACGATCCCCGATCTTGAAGCGGGTCTGCTCACTGCCCACGGCCACGACTTCACCTGCTCCATCCGATAGCGGGACGAGCTGTTCTGCCGCTTCCAGCGGGTAGAGACCATCAATGATCAGAAGGTCGCGGAAATTAAGCGATGCCGCACGCATCTTGACCAGCACCTGATGCGGTGCGGGCTGCAAGTCCGGCACATCCTTGCGCAGCAGCGAACCTACGCCCGCGCCCGGTTTGATTACCCACTGTGAACTCATGCTAGTCCTCTCTATCAATATAGCGTTTGCGCGCGTGTTGTTCCGCATTTGCGCCGCCGGGGCAAGTCCCAAGCCTGACCAAATGGAAACGTCTTTCAGAACTCAGCGTTCACAGAACGTCAGCAGGATCGTCGCGTTGGCAGGGTTTTTCGCTTCCGGCAAAAAGGCCCTGAAGGTTGCGTCCATCGGGCCGCCCCCACCTGTCGTTATCGATACGCATTGTTTACCGCCAGACAGAAAAGTCACCGGGAAGGCATTGGGCACATCAGGCAGGCGCGTGGACCATAGTTCCTTCCCGGTCGATGCATCCATCGCCCGGAAATAACGATCAAGCGTTCCCTCGAACAGAAGGCCGGTTTTGGTCAGCAGGACTGCGCTTGATGCCCCGGCGCGCCGACGCACAGTCCAGCCCTTGTTCTTGCCATCAACGCTCATCGCTTCCAGCCGGCCATACTTGCCGCCAGCGTCGGGCCGGGCCGTCATCTGATAACCCAGATCCCAGGCCGTTTCCTTGGGTCGCCACATGAAGTTCATGCAGGATTCGACTGCCGGAATGTAAAGCAAACCGCTTTTTTGGTCATAGGACGTAGCCGGGAAGTTCCGGATTCCTGCCGGGAACGGACAAATCGGCACGGCCTTGTCCGCAATCGGTTCGGCACCGGGGCGCAAGGTCTTTTCCCCCGTTTCAGGATCAACGTGAGAGATAAGATCCTGCAAGCCCATGTCGCGCGTAAACAGGTATTCGCCTGTCTTCGCATCGAGCACGTCCAGCATCCCGATCTTGCCCATTGTCATGACCACGCGGCGTGGCTTGCCCTTGACCTGCATGGTTGCAAGCGTGCGCTCGAACGCCCAGTCCAGATCCCACACTTCGCGCTTCTGGTGCTGATAGAACCAGACAAGTTTGCCCGTATCGGGGTCGAGCGCCAGCGTCGTATCGGTGTAAAGCGCATCATTGCGTTCCCCTGGCTTGAGCGGCGCCATCAGGGGAGTGATACGATAAGTCTGGCCAGTGCCGAAATAGACAAGCCCGGTCGACTGGTCATAGCTTCCGCTTGTCCAGACCGAGCCGCCTACGCGGGCATCTTCCGGTTCGCCGTTCCAGCTATCATCGGGAGAACCGGGCTTGGCAAGCGTTTGAAAGCGCCACAATTCGTTTCCGCTTTCGGCATCGAGTGCAACGATAAAACAGCCGCCGGGAACGAAGTTACCGGCACAACCCGAAATACCTTGCAGCACCTTGCCGTTGACGATCATAGGACCGCCAGCAATCCGGAGCATATCGCCCCGGCCTTCTATCTTGTGATCCCAGACAAGTTTGCCGGTGCGCATGTCCAGCGCCAGCATGTGATTGTCCATTGTCGGCACGAACAGCTTGTTGCCATAAATTGCCATGCTGCGCGGGTTTGTGGACGGCGGCCCCAGAGGTTTCGCGCTCGCCGGGCGGCTGAAATGCCACAGCGTCGTGCCCGTTGCCGCCTCGATCGCAACCACAGTGCCAGCACTGTTGACGAACATGACCCCGTCATGGACCAGCGGGTCGATCTGGTTGGTGCCCGGAGGTAACGCGAGGCTCCACTTCATGGAAAGGTCCGACACATTTTCAGGCGTCAGTCCCGTGAGTGGAGACACCCCCAGTACATCGTATGTGCGACGCCAGTGCAGCCAGTCCCCCGGCGCAGGCGCGAGCAACTGCTTGTCCGTCACATCGGACATATCGGCCAGAACTTTTTCGCGCCGCTGCATTTCGGCCCGATAGGCATCGTCCTCATAGTTGGAATCGCCAAACGCCCCGCCTGACGCCACCCCTTCGGAACTGGCGCCAGCCGTATCGGACGCAGGTTCAGCACCCGCAGCAGCCATGTCGCCCAGCTTGTTTGAATCCGCGATATATTTGGTGACTGCATCATATTGTGCAGCACTCAGCACGCCTGCCTGCCCCGGCGGCATTTGCGCGGCGATATAACTGCGCAATTCATCCACCTTGCCAGCCCATTTTGCGCGGAAAGCATCGCCTGCCAATGCAGGACCGAACGTGCCCTGCAGATTGCCGCCGTGGCAACCTGAACACTGCGTCGCATAAGCGGGTGGCGGTGCAGTCCCGGCCCCATCGGATTCGGCCAGCGTAATGGACGATGACACAAACAGCGTCGAAGCAAGCAATGCACCAATTGAAACGGTCTTTTTCATATCCGTCACCCAATAACCTTATTTGACAATTGAATTTCCGAAACGTGCGCTTTCACCGTCACAAGTGCGGCAATCTGACACCCGAATTTTTTTCGGAATGCCATCATTCACGCCTGATGTCGATAAGCATACGATCCCTTTTGATTTTTCGGCACCCCGCTTGCCTCTGTCAGCCTATCGCATACTATGACGCAGCGACCGCGTGCTAAGACGCAGAAATTGTAATGGGCGAGCGAACATGGAACTGGGACTGAAAGGCCGCAAGGCGCTGATTACTGGCGCATCGAAAGGGATTGGCGCGGCTATTGCGCGCAGCCTTGCTGCCGAAGGCTGCAATCTGGCCCTGACAGCCAGAAGTGCCGCGCAGCTGGAAACCCTCTGCAGCGAACTGACAGGCGCGCACGGAATTGTCGCCACCGCAATTGCGGGCGACTTGCGCGAACCAGCACAGATCGACCGGCTGATCAGTGCAACATCCGATACCGACATCCTGATCAACAACGCCGGTGACATTCCCGGCGGCTCGCTTGAAGCCATAGATGATACCCGCTGGCGGACCGCTTGGGATCTCAAGGTCATGGGCTATATCAATCTCGCCCGCGCCTTTTACACGCTGATGAAGCAGCGAAACAGCGGCACGATCATCAACGTGATCGGCGCTGCGGGAGAACGGATGGATGCCAATTACATCGCAGGCTCCACCGGCAATGCTGCGCTCTATGCCTTTACCCGCGCACTGGGCGGCGCATCGATGAACGATGGCATTCGCGTGGTCGGGGTCAGCCCCGGCCCGGTGCAGACCGAACGGATTGAACAATTGATGCGAACTGCGGCCAAGGCCCGTCTGGGTGACAGTGATCGTTACGACGAACTGATGCAGGGCTTGCCCGCCGGACGTGCCGCGACCCCGCGCGAAATTGCCGACGTTGTCGCATTCGCAGCATCGACCCGCGCGTCATATATTTCAGGCACAGTTATTACTGTCGATGGTGGCCTGTCCGCAAACCCTTCCAGCACGTTTGGCTGACATAGGGCTGGCAAGCCCCGCAATCGCTCCTGGAATGGACAAAAACGCGAAACGCCCTGCCACCCATGAAGGGCAGCAGGGCGTCGCCAGTATAGTTGCTTGCTTGCCGGGTCAGGCCGCGTCAGCGGTCCGCTGTTCCAGTTCCATATTGAGCATTTCTGCCAGGAGGAAAGCCAGTTCCAGCGACTGCGCGGCATTAAGACGCGGGTCGCAATGCGTGTGATAGCGGTCGGCCAGCCCATCGTCGGTAATGGCGACGGCCCCGCCAACGCACTCTGTCACGTCCTGCCCGGTCATCTCGATATGGATGCCGCCCGCGTGCGTGCCTTCCGCGCGGTGAACGGCAAAAAAGCCCTTCACTTCGGCAAGGATACGGTCGAAAGGCCGTGTCTTGTAGCCGCTGTCGGACTTGATGACGTTGCCGTGCATCGGATCACAGCTCCACACCACCGGGTGCCCTTCACGCGCCACAGCGCGAACCAGTCTGGGCAGGCCGGCTTCGACCTTGTCATGCCCGAAACGGCTGATCAGCGTCATGCGACCCGGAACGCGACCGGGGTTGAGCGTGTCGAGCATCTTCAGCAAGGCGTCCGGCTCAAGACTGGGGCCACACTTCATCCCTATGGGGTTGCCGACACCACGCAGATATTCGACGTGCGCGGACCCTTCAAAGCGGGTGCGATCGCCAATCCACAGCATGTGGGCGCTGGTGTCATACCAGTCACCGGTCAGGGAATCCCGCCGCGTCATCGCCTGTTCGTAAGGCAGCAGCAACGCTTCGTGGCTGGTGTAGAAGCTGGTGCCTTTCAACTGCGGCACATTTTCAGGGTTGATGCCGCACGCGGCCATGAAATCCAGCGCATCGCCGATACGGTCGGCAATGTCCTTGAACTTTTCAGCCCACGGGCTGCGGCCCATGAATTCCAGCGTCCACTGGTGAATCTGGCGCAAGTTGGCATAGCCGCCCGTGGCAAACGCACGCAGCAGGTTCAGCGTTGCCGCCGCCTGACCGTATGCGCGCACCATGCGCTGCGGATCGTTGACACGGGTTTGATCGTCGAAATCAATGCCGTTGATGATGTCACCCAGATAGCTGGGCAGTTCCTTGCCATCCTTGGTTTCTGTCGGGGCAGAGCGCGGCTTGGCAAACTGGCCAGCCATGCGGCCCACTTTCACCACCGGCTGCTTGCCCGCAAATGTCAGCACCACGGCCATCTGCAACAGCACGCGGAACGTGTCGCGGATGTTGTCGGGGTGGAACTCGGCAAAACTTTCAGCGCAATCGCCGCCTTGCAGCAGGAAGCCCTTGCCCGCGCAGACTTGCGCCAGCTCGCTTTGCAAAGCCCGCGCTTCTCCGGCAAAAACCAGCGGAGGATATGTCGCCAGCGTCGCTTCTGCTGCTTCCAGCATAGCGGGGTCGTCATATTTGGGCAGATGCTTTGCCTCGAAAGCTTTCCACCCGTCCGGGGTCCAGTTCTTTGCCACGTCTAAATCTCCTTGGGTTGGGCGCCATAGCCCCCCCTGCTGCGGATTGCCAGCGCGGAAAACCGTTCACAGTAATCGGCTGACGCCCGCCAGTGTTTCATCGAGCCTGCATCGGACAATATAGGTTCAATCGGGCAGATCGGAACCCGGAGCGACCTTTTCCGGCAGGACAGCAATGCGCCAGCCGGGCCGCGAGACAAGATAACGCTTTGCCAGTTGCTGCATCGCGGCTGGTGTTGTCTGCGTATAATCGTTGAGAAGACTGCGCAAAGTTTCGATCCGCCGGGTATCTGTCGTCGCGCCCTCCAGATTGTTGAGCCAGAACGTATTGCCCGTCGATGCCCTGCTGATGAGCTGGCGCAGCGGTTCCGTCACGCGGGCAAGTTCATCTTCGCCAGGCGGGTTGGCGGCAAGATCAGCAGCGATGGATTGAGCCGCATCGAAAAATGCTGGCACCGACTGGGGCTGCAACTGGCCCATGGCGATGATCCGCCCGCCCGAATCGAGGTCCAAAGGCCAGTCATTGACGACTTGCGGGGCATAGCTTGCCCCTGCATGTTCGCGCATCGCGTCCATCAGCCGGTTGTTGAACACCTGGCTGAGGATTTCGAGCTGGCGGGATTCGAACGTCCGTGCAGATCCGCCCCCGGTCGGCCAGGCAATTGCCGCAGCAGCCTGATTGGCATCGCCCCTGTGATACAGTGTCACTGTTTTGTCGCTGGCAGGCGGGAAGACAAGTTTACGCGTCAGGGCATCGGCAGGGATCAGTTCGCGCGGTGGCAAGGCTCCGAATGTCTTTTCCAGTGCGGCAAGCCCGGCTGCACGATCAAAATCGCCGAACATCAATATCTCGATCGGGCCTTGCTTCAGGAGCGGTTCCCAAACCTTGCGGAACCCTTCTGGCGTTGTCGCGGCAATGGTTGCCGGATCGGGCGTCTTGAAACGTACATCGCGATTGTAGAGCAGATAATCGAGATCGCGCCGGATCACGCCAGCAGGTTGGGTCGCATAGCTTTCATACTGCAACTGCGCGGCAGCCTGCGCCCTTTTGACCGGGTTCGCATCCCAGCGTGGCATGGCGAGCTTGGCTGCGAACAGATAGAGCTGGTCTTCAAGATCGGCAGCACGGGTTTCAGCAGAAAAACGGAACACCGCGGGTTCAATTTCAAAGTCAAACCCCATCTTGCGTCCGGTGCTGATCCGGTCAAGTTCATCCTGCCCCAATGGTCCTTCGCCCGATCCGATCAGCGCCATTTCACCCAACGTGATATAGGGCGCTTCCTTGTCAGCAAAGCCGCGTTGGCCGCTGCCGAACCGGACCACCACCCGCACCCGGCCTGGCTCGGCATTGTTCGGCCAGATCAGTGCTTTCACGCCATTGGACAGCGCGACCTGCTCGATAGAAAGAACACCCGTTTGCGTCTCGCTCACGACCGTTCCCGGCTTTCCAATGGCCGGGAGGTCTGCAAATGATACGGGTTCGCTTGATGCTCGCGCACTGCCGTCGGCCTCAACAGGGGCCAGCATCGCCGTGCGCAAGGCTGCATCGTCAGCAAGGCTTGCATCGGGCGTAATCATGACGGCGCGGACCACATTTCCGTGATATAATGCGCGCGTGTGGGCGCGGATCGCCTCTGGCGTGAAACGCGATTTCATCTTGCGCATCACGTCCAGCACCACTTCGGGTGAAGCGACCGCTTCACGAATATCGACGGCATTGACAATGTCGTCCGCCAATTCCGCCCCCGCCATGACGGAGCGTTCCTCAACCCGGCTGACAAAGGCGACATCGAGCTCCGCGACTTCCCGGTCAATTTCAGCCTGTGTCGGCGCCTGCGTCACGGCATCGGCAATAACAGCGCGCACATCCTGCAAGGCCTGCTGCCAGTCTGAATCCAGCGGCGTGATCGAAACGAATGTGCCATCGGCAGAACGGCTGATCTTGTCCTGGCTTACTTGTGCGACAAGATAGCTGCCGCCAGAGCGTGCGCGTGCTTCAAGCCTGCGGTTGATAATGGCCTGCGCCACGGCATCGAGCAGCAAACCACGGTTATATTCCAGATTATCTACGACCTGCACATAAGGGCGCAGAATGGCATAATTGATAGTCTGCGGCAGGTCAGGTTCGACCAGCACACGCGTTTCACCAACCGGATTGGCGGGATCTGCCCCTTTTGGCATTTCAGGCTTGCCAAAGTCAGGTGCCGGGGCGAGCGGGCCTTTACCTTTCCAGTCAGCAAACCACGCCTTTATTTGCGCCTCCAGCACTGCTGGATCGACATCACCGACAACAGAAATCACGGTGTTTTCAGGCCTGTACCAACGGGCATGAAAGGCGCGCACGGCACTTTGCGTTGCGTTGGTGAGCGTTTCATCCGTGCCGATCGGCGGACGGATGGCGAGCAGTTGCCCGGCAAAAAAGACATTGCGCGAGGCTTCGGAAACCCGCTGGCCTGCCCCGCCCCGCTCACGCTTTTCCGCCAGCACGATAGGCACTTCGGTGTCGATATTGGCTTGTGTCAGCGCGGGCTCTCGCACCATGCCAGACAAAAGTTTGAAACTTTCTTCCAGTGCGGTGGGCGTAGCATTGGGCAGGTCGAGTTTATAGACTGTCTGCGTCGGCGTTGTTTCGGCGTTGGTATCGCTGCCGAAAGTCGCACCCAGCCGCTGCCATGTCCGGATCGCCTGCCCTTCTGCAAGGTATTTCGACTGACGGAACAACAAGTGCTCCAGAAGATGCGCGAACCCCTGCTCTGCCTTTGTTTCATAAAGTGATCCGGCATCTATGCGGATACGCACGGAAACCTGACCGGGCGGCACGTTGTTATGCCGCACCGCATAACGAATACCGTTTGGCAATTCGCCAAAGGTCCATTCGGTATCAACCGGAATATCCGTCCCGCGGTATATCCAGGCGTCCTCTTGCGGGCGGTGAACCACCGCGTCGCGCGCCAGCGAAGTTTGCGGCGCGCCAGCCAGCAAGGCAGCAAAAACAATGGTGAAAGAGGCAGCAAGCCGGGCAAAAGGATTCATGACACTGCTATAGATGGTGCAACGATGAAGGACCAGTGAACGCGAGGCGCCAATCCCCGTTTCTCTGCGTCACTGCCCCGGCGCACCATACACAAGACTGCATTATCAGCGCATGACCGCTTGACCGCCTGCCAGTCACGCTTACATGCAAAGACATGTATATCGAAACCGAAACCACGCCGAACCCTGCAACGATGAAGTTCTTGCCGGGTCGTCAAGTAATGTCAGCGGGCACGCGTGAATTCACCTCACCCGAAGCGGCTGAGGCATCACCCCTTGCCGAAGCATTGTTCGACTGCGGCGATGTGACCGGCGTGTTTTTCGGCTCTGACTTCATTTCAGTCACTGCCGGACCAGGTGCAGACTGGGGTCAGTTGAAACCGCAAGTTGTTGCCGTCATGCTTGACCACTTCGTCAGCCAGGCGCCGCTGTTTTCTGGCGGAGACGCTGCGGCTATCGCTGTTTCGGCTGACGATGCTGAGGCTATCGGCGATGACCCTGCCGATGCGGATATTGTTGCACAGATTCACGAACTGCTGGAAACGCGCATCCGGCCTGCCGTTGCTGGCGATGGGGGTGATATCGTTTATCGCGGATTTCGCGAAGGCGTGGTCTATCTCACCATGCAGGGCGCATGTGCGGGGTGTCCATCATCCACCGCAACGCTCAAGCACGGGATTGAATCCCTCCTGAAGCACTACATTCCCGAAGTGGCCGAAGTCCGCGCCGCCTGAACAATCCATCAATCGCATTTACCAAGGAGCCCTGCATGAGCGCCCATGAACCTGTTTCCGATGCTGCGCTGGACCAGATTTTTCGCAACGCACGCAGTTTCAACGGCTGGCAAGACAAGCCGGTCAGCGACGTCCAGATTGCGGCGATCTACGATCTCATGAAAATGGGGCCCACCGCCGCCAACAGCCATCCCGGACGGTTTGTCTGGTGCAAGAGCACCGAGGCAAAACAGAAACTGGCCGATTGCGCCGCGGAAAACAACAAGACCAAGGTCTTGACTGCGCCGGTTTGCGTCATCGTGGGCATGGACAATGATTTCCATGAGCAGTTGCCATGGCTGTTCCCCCACGTCGATGCCAAGAGCTGGTTTGATGGGCAGGACGCTTGGCGTGCCGAAAATGCAATGCGCAATGCCTCGTTGCAGGGCGCATACCTGATGCTTGCGGCCCGTTCGCTGGGGCTGGATTGTGGCCCCATGTCGGGTTTCGATCCCGATGCAGTGAACAAGGCCTTTTTTGCCGACACGCCCAATGTCGTCGCCAACTTCATCTGCTCGATCGGCTATGGTGATCCGGCCTCGATTTTCGACCGAAGCCCACGCCCGGATTTCGGCGCGTTCAACACAATACTGTAACGCACGTAAACACAGCAGGGCCGCCTGACATGCTGACGCTCGCCATCGATTGCGCGACCGAAACCTGTTCGGCAGCCCTGTTGGAAGGTAATCACCTTGTTGCGGGCGAATGCCGCAAGCTGGGCCGGGGTCACGCCGAACATCTGGTGCCGATGATTGCCGCATTGCCAAATCAGGGTCGGGCAGATCGCATAACTGTCTCGCTCGGCCCCGGCAGCTTTACCGGCGTGCGTATTGGCCTTGCTGCTGCGCGCGCACTGGCGCTTGCCTGGGAGGTCGAAGCCTTCGGCTACCCGACACTGGCGCTGATCGCCGCAATGGCGCATGAAAAATGCGGCGCACACCCTGTGACAGTGGCCATGAACGGTGGCCATGGTGAATGGTTCGTTCAACGTTTTGAAGAAACCGGGATGCCGGAAACGCCAGTCTCCTCGCTGTCACCTGACGATGCAGTTTCTTTCGCGTCAACATCGCTGATAGCCGGAAATCGCGCCGAAGAACTCGTTGCATTGCGTGGATCGGGAGAAGCGCTGGCGCTTTGGCCTGACGCACGTTGCTTTGCCTTGCTGCCAGCCAGCGCGCTGCAATCTGCAAATGCGCCCATTTACGGGCGCGGGCCGGATGCGACCCCCGCAACGAAAGTTCGTAACTGATGGCATCGCCCCTTATGCGACCCGAATTTGATGAGGAAGCGCTACTCGATCAGATCATGGGCGTAATGGAGGCAGCCTTCCCGCCTACTTTCGGAGAGAGATGGACGCGCGCGCAAGTATCAGGAACGATTTTCTTGCCGAATTACTCCTGGGGGCTTGCCTGGCGCCATGGTGAACCGCGCACACCGAACGAACAGGCTGCCGGGTTTTACATGTCTCGCTTTACTTATGACGAAGAAGAGTTGCTGTTGATCGGTGTTCAGCCCATCTATCGGCGGCATGGCCTTGCCACGCGGTTACTTGATGATCTGGAACACAACGCCAGAGAACGCGGAGCAAAGCGGCTGTTGCTCGAAATGCGTGCGGGAAACCCTGCGGAATTACTGTATCGCCAGCGTGGATTTCAGCAGATCGGAACGCGCAAAAAATACTACTGCAGCGCAGATGGAAAGCGGATCGACGCTCTGACTTTTGCCTGCAAAATTTAAGCGTAAGACAATATTTTCATACTATCGCGCAAATTCACTCTTGAAGACTGCGAAATGTCAGTCCACTAGCAGCCATGTTCAAAATGGTCGCATTCGCGGCATATCATGGTCAACAACCGGGGTTATCTTGTAATAATACCTGATCCTGATCAATCACATTATCAAGGAATTATTAAATGGATACAGAATCATCCGACATGAAAGAAACTCTCATCACGCTGACGTCTGACATCGTTGCCGCGCATGTTGCGAACAACGAAGTTTCTGTCACGGACGTTCCCTCGCTCATCACAACGGTCTATTCGGCGCTGGCCGGGCTGGGTGATCCGGTTACCTCGCAGGAAGAACCTCCGAAACCGGCTGTTTCAGTCCGTGCATCTGTAAAGCCCGACTACATCGTCTGCCTGGAAGACGGCAAAAAGCTCAAAATGCTCAAGCGTCACCTGATGACGCACTATAACCTTACCCCCGAAGAATATCGCGCACGCTGGAACCTGCCTGCCGATTATCCGATGGTTGCCCCCAATTATGCCGCAAAGCGTCGCGAACTGGCCAAGAAAATCGGCCTTGGTCGCAAACCGGGCCAGAAGCGGGGCCGCAAGCCACGGGCGACAAAGGCAACTGCAAAGGCATAAACGCCGGGCGGCGCAAACTTGTCGCGGACGACATGCGCGGCTACAGTAAGCCAGCTTTTTCTTCGGTGAGGCAGAACATTGCATCAGGCGATCGATATTGAACAGTTGTGCCACGAACGGGGGCTTCGCATTACGGAGCAGCGGCGGATCATCGCCCGCGTGCTTTCTGAAAGCGAAGATCACCCCGACGTGGAAAAACTTTTCGAGCGTGCCTCGGCACTCGACCCCGGCATTTCAATTGCCACGGTGTACCGCACGGTGCGCCTGTTTGAAGAAGCAGGCATTCTCGATCGCCACGATTTCGGCGACGGTCGCGCACGCTATGAAGCCGCGCCGGAAGCGCACCACGACCATTTGATTGACGTCGAAACGGGCAAGGTGATCGAATTTGTCGATCCCGAGCTTGAGGCGCTCCAGCGTCAGGTGGCCGAGCGGTTGGGCTATCGCCTCGTCGATCACCGCATGGAACTCTACGGCGTGAAGATCGGGCGCGACGAGAGTTGAGATACGCGTGCGTGCCGTTCGATGGTTAGCGGGGCACGCAGATGAAACGCATGATCTCTGCACCGTCGCTGCTGCTTGCAGCGGTCCGTGTTGCACTGCTCGCGTTGCTCACCGTTATCTGCCTGCCTCCGGCAGTTCTCTGGCGGATTTTCGGCCTTCGCCGGTTCTGGCCGCGCGTTTTTCTGGGTGGCGTGGCCTGGATTGCCGGCCTTCGCGTGACTGTCACGGGAACGCCAGCCCGCAATGCGCTGTTCCTTCCCAACCATGTATCATGGCTGGATATTCCGGCGATGTCGTTGATCGCCGGTGGAGCCTTCGTTGCCCATGACGGCCTGATGAACAGCCGGGTCATGCGGTTTTTGTGCGATCTCAATGACACGGTCTTTATTGCCCGCCATCGCCGCGCAAGCGTGAAGGACCAGGCCGCCGATGTCCGCCGCGCGCTGGACGATACGGGCGCAATCACGCTGTTCATCGAAGGCACAACGGGCAATGGGCGCACGCTGCTACCGTTCAAGTCCGCGCTTCTGTCGGCTGTCGAACCGCTGCCCGATGGCGTCGCGGTGCAACCGGTTCTCCTTTGTTATCACGAGGCCGAGGTGGTCTCCTGGCCGGACGGAGAATCCGGCATTGCCAATTTCCTTCGCATCATGACTCGCTGGCAACCGCTACACCTTGCCATAGAGTTTCTCGCCCCGCTTGATGGCGATGCGCTTGCCAATCGCAAGGCAATGGCCGCCGCAGCCAGAGAGGAACTGGAGGTCGCGCTTGAAAGCGAGGCTCAACGAGCCGTCGTATAACGAGGCAATTCCATCGGGACGAAAAATGCTCTAGGGGCGCAGCCCATGCGCTCCACCACTCCCCCCCGGACCTACAGGGTCAAGAGCTTTGGCTGTCAGATGAACGTCTATGACGGCGAACGTATGGCTGAATTGCTTGCCGAACAGGGAATCACACCCGCGCCGGATGGCGAAGATGCCGATCTGGTCGTGCTCAACACCTGCCATATCCGTGAAAAGGCAGCGGAAAAGGTCTATTCCGATATTGGCCGTTTGCGTCGCGAGGACGGCACAAGCCCGCTGATCGCCGTTGCCGGCTGCGTTGCCCAGGCCGAGGGCGAAGAGATCATGGCCCGCGCGCCCAGCGTTTCGATGGTTGTCGGCCCGCAAGCCTATCACCGACTGCCGCAGCTTGTGGCCGATGCCGCCGCTGGCAAGCGCGCAACGGACACGGACATGCCCGCAGCGACCAAGTTTGACGTTTTGCCCACACGCAGGCGTGCGGGCGCCACGGCCTTCCTCACCGTGCAGGAAGGGTGTGACAAGTTCTGCACGTATTGCGTCGTCCCTTATACGCGCGGTGCAGAAATATCGCGCCCGTTCAGGGATTTGATCCAGGAAGCAGAAGCCTTGATTACGGCGGGCGCACGCGAAATCACGCTGCTCGGCCAGAACGTCAATGCCTGGAGCGGGGAGGATGACAAAGGCCGCGCCATCGGACTGGATGGCCTGATACGCGCACTGGCAAATTTGCCGGACCTTGCCCGCATCCGCTATACCACCAGCCACCCCAACGATGTGACAGATGGCCTGATTGCCGCCCACGGTGAAATCGACAAGCTGATGCCTTACCTGCACTTGCCGGTGCAGTCGGGCAGCGACCCTGTCCTTAAAGCGATGAACCGCAGCCACACTGCCGAAAGCTACATCAAGGTGCTGGAGCGATTTCGCGCTGCCCGCCCCGATATTGCCCTTTCTGGCGATTTCATCGTCGGCTTTCCCGGTGAGACAGAAGATGACTTCGCCGCCACGCTCGATCTGGTCGATGCGGTCGGCTATGCACAAGCATACAGTTTCAAGTATTCAGCGCGTCCCGGTACACCTGCCGCAACGATGGATGGCCATATCGCTGCCGAGGTGATGGACGATCGCCTGCAACGCCTTCAATCCGCAATCAACCGCGATCAGATGGCCTTTAACACCAGCAGCATCGGCAAGACATGCGATGTTCTGGTGGAACGGCACGGGCGCAAGCCGGGCCAATGGCTTGGCAAGTCACCCTGGCTACAATCGGTCCATTTTATAGGGCAGGCCCAGATCGGTGATCTGGTTCGCGTGGAACTTATCGAGGCAGGACCAAACTCCCTGTCCGGCCAGCCGGTGCCCCTCGACGCCTATAGCGTTTCGTGAAAAGGTTGAATCGGACGAAACGCCATAAGATTTTGATTTGTCGCATTTCCTAGCCGAAAAAGTCTATCAACTTTTTCTTGAAATGCTTTAGTTACCCGATGCCGGCGGCCCCATTTGGTTCATCATGCCACCGTCCTCCCCTTGCATAACCTGCATTTCCGGGTTTTCAGGAATCAGCACCGTGCCGGTCTTGTCAGTCATTCGGGCAGGCGCAACCGTAGGGTTTGATGGGTAAGAGCTGCCGTCAAAGGTCATCTTAGCATGGCCCGATGGCCCACCACCACCGCCGACATCTACCGTAAGGTCGCGCCAGCCGTTGGTTGAACTGTCGAGAACCGTGATCGGCGCGCGCGTGACGCTGGCGTCCATTACCGCACGATAACCCGTGCCTTGCGGCGTCAACACATAGGCGCTGCATCCCCCTGACCCGCATGTCGCCGGACCGCTGAGATAAATGACCGCTTCATCGCGTCCATCGCCGTTGAGGTCCACGCCTTTTACGGCATAGGGCAGATCACCCAGCCCCTGAAAACGCGCTGCCAGCCATGCCTCAATAGCAGCATGGTTGAGGCCGGGCCTTTGCGGCTGAGCCGTGCCCGCGCGCTCACTTGTCGCGGCCCCCTCGCCCGTCGGGGTCGGACTTGGCGAACATGCTCCGGCGACAAAAGCGGCCGCGATTGCCATTGTCATGCGCATCGTCATTTTCGTCCATCTCCCAAGAGCAATGTGGATAGCCCTTCCTATCAGGCGAACCCATGCTTGCACATCGGAACAAATCGGCCAATCCTGACACGGATTTCAGGTGAAAGGACCGCATGAGTCGCAAGAACACTCGCGCCGAAAGCCCGGTGCATCGCCATCCGGCTGACAACGCCGCGCCGCGCCGTTCGCGCGCTGAACTTGAATTTGACGAACAAACGGTTCTGGGGGCGCTGTTCGGACAGTTCGATGCCAATCTTGTGCAACTGGAAAACCGGCTGGGCGTTTACATTTCGGCACGCGGCAACCGTATCCAGATCGATGGCCCGGAAGATTCGGTCGCCCGCGCGCGCGACGTGCTGAAAGGAATGCACCTGCGTTTGATGGAAGGGCAGGAACTGGATTCCGGCGCTGTAGAAGCACTGATCGCCATGTCCAGCGAGCCGACGCTGGACGGCATTATTTCCGGCGACACCAAAAGCCCCGCCGTAATGATCCGCACCCGGCGCAAAACAATCGTGCCGCGTTCGGCAACGCAGATCGACTATATGAAGGCGCTGGTGCGCGACGATATGATCTTCGCGCTTGGCCCGGCAGGCACGGGCAAGACTTATCTGGCCGTGGCGCAAGCTGTCAGCCAGTTGATTTCCGGCAGCGTGCAGCGGCTGATCCTCTCTCGCCCTGCCGTTGAAGCGGGGGAGCGGCTGGGCTTTCTGCCTGGCGACATGAAAGAGAAAGTCGATCCCTATCTGCGTCCGCTTTATGATGCGCTCTATGACTGTATGCCGCCAGAACAGGTGGAACGTCGCCTTGCCAGCGGGGAAATAGAAATCGCGCCGATCGCCTTCATGCGCGGTCGCACACTGGCCGATGCTTTCGTCATTCTGGACGAGGCACAGAACACCACGCGCGAACAGATGAAGATGTTCCTCACCCGTTTTGGCCAGAACAGCCGCATGGTGATCTGCGGCGATCCGAAACAGGTCGATATTCCCGGCGGCGACAGGATGAGCGGGCTTGCCGATGCCGTGGGCCGACTGGAAGGGATCGAAGGGATTGGCACCATTCGCTTCACCGCCGCAGACGTGGTGCGCCACCCTATCGTGGGCCGCATTGTCGAAGCATACGAAGGCAAGGCGGAATAATGCACATCCCCGGATCAAAGCCCTTCACCGATTATCGCATTGCCGCACAATGAATCTGGAAATTGATATCGAAGCTCCCTGGCCCGGTGAAACGGACTGGCAGGACATTGCCGAACAGATCGTTAATGCGGTCAGCAAGGTCGCGCCGGAACTCGCCAACGAACGGCTGCTTGCCAGCCTGCTGTTTACCAACGACAACGCCGTCCACGCACTCAACCGGCAGTGGAGAGCCAAGGACAAGGCAACCAATGTCCTTTCATTTCCGATGCTTGAGCGGGATAACTTGCTAACCCTCGGCACGGATGGTCCGCCCGAACTGCTGGGCGATATTGCCCTCGCCTATGAAACCTGCGCGCGCGAAGCGGCCCAGAAGCGTGTGCCTGTTGCCAGTCACGCGGCCCATCTGATCGCGCACGGATTGCTCCATCTGGCAGGCCACGATCATGAGATTTCCGATGAAGCCGCCGACACAATGGAGCAACTGGAAATAAAGGCGCTTGCACTTATCGGCATTGCCGACCCATATGAGCGCAGTGATCAACCATGCGGGGGTGAGTAACGGGCGATGCCCGACGAAAGACAAGGCGATAACGGAGACGCAGACAGTAGCGGCGGTCTCTGGGGCGTTATCAAGCGGCTGTTTGAAGGCGAAAACGGCGATCAATCGCTGCGCGCGCAGCTGGAAGAAGCCATCGACGAACATGTAGAGGAACATTCCGACAGCCAGAGCAGGTCCATCGGCGACGACTTGTCGTCAGTCGAACTGCAAATGCTGCGCAACCTCTTGCATTTCAGCGAACATGACGCAGACGATGTCGCCATTCCACGTAGCGAGATCATTGCCATTTCGGCCAATGCAAGCTGGACCGACCTTGTCACGCTGTTTGCCGAACATGGCCATTCGCGCTTGCCGGTCTACCGGGATACGCTGGATGAAGTGATCGGGATGATGCACATCAAGGACGTCTTTCCCTTCCTTGCGACCGGTGAAACCCCGCCGACGGACTGGTCCACGCTGATGCGCCAGCCGCTCTATGTGCCGCAAGCGCGCAATGCGGTGGACGTGCTTGCTGATATGCGCGCCCGGCGCACCCACCTTGCGATTGTGGTCGATGAGTATTCTGGTGTCGATGGGATCATCACGATCGAGGATCTGGTCGAGGAGATCGTCGGCGAGATCGAGGACGAGCACGACGATGCGCCTGAAGCACTGCTGGTCGAACTGCCTGACGGCACATGGGATGCAGATTCCCGGGCTGAACTGGAAGATGTGGCCAAAATTATCGACCCGCGCCTTGCTGAAGTCGCCGAAGCTGTCGATACGCTGGGCGGGCTTGCCTTCGTGCTGGCCGAACAAGTCCCCACTGTTGGCACCATTCTGACGCACAGCAGCGGCTGGCGGATCGAGGTGACCGAAGGAAATGAACGCCATGTCAAGCGTTTACACCTTCATCCTCCCACTGAAGACAATAATGACGGGGATGACGGATAGCGGTTGATAAGATCACATAAGCGATGACACGCACGTTCATTACAAGTAAACCTGTGTATGAAGAAAGAGAGACAAACGGTCGTTCTGCCCATAACATTCTGAACGGTCTGGACTGGCCTGTTGGCCGCAAGCAACGGGATTGAATGCCGACACGCCGCCTGCCCCCGCTACGCGCACTGGAAGCGTTCGTTCGTATCGTCCGGCTCGGATCGGCACGGGCGGCGGCAGAGGAACTCAGCCTGTCTCCATCGGCGCTGTCGCGCCGCGTGGCGAACCTGGAAGAATTTACTGGTAAAAAGCTCTTCACCCGCGCTCATCAGACCATGAAGCTGACCGATGAAGGCCGGGCCTTCTATGATGCGGTGCAGCCACATCTTGAGGCGCTGGCCAAGGCAGTCGAGGAACAGTCGGAAAACTTCTCGTTGATGCGCCTGCATCTGGGCGTTCTGCCACTGTTCGGCAGCCAGCGGCTCTTCCCAAGGCTGCTGGAACTGCGAAAACTGCACCCCCGCCTCCATATCGACATCGACACCGGCCCCCATCTCGAAACCCGCGTCGGCGACACGCTGGATTGCGCGATCATCCTCACCCGCAGCCCTGATCTTGCACAATGGCACGCGGTCCAGCTGGACCAGAACACGGTGTATTCGATTTGCTCGCGCGAACTCGCGGAGGAACTGGGGGACAAACCCGACGGCGAAAAACTGTCTCAACAGACTTTTCTGGTCCACAACGAACTGCCCGACAGTTTTGCAGCCTGGAAGCAAGCCATGGGCCTGCCTGATCTGGAGCCGGCGGCGATTGACCACTTCGATTCGGGCCAGTTGCTACTGGAAGCAGCCGCGCAGGGTCTGGGTATCGCGATCATGCACGATGACCATTACGCGCGCTCTGCCGATCCTCGGCTTGCACGCCTCTATGATGTGCATGTCGACAGCCCTTATAGCTACTGGTTTATCTGCAAGCCCAAAGCGCTGGAAACGCGTTCTGTCCGCCTGTTTCACGACTGGCTTGTCAGTGCAAAACTTTGATTCGTTTTAATTTATAAA
>JAGREQ010000089.1 GCA_020446465.1 Novosphingobium sp.
GGCCATCTGCCGCGTGCATCGGCTGTGGGGAGCCTTCGAGGTCGATGATCGACAACCGCCTATGGCCCAGCCCCACCCCCGGCGCAGTCCACACACCTGCACCGTCCGGCCCACGGTGAACAATTGCATCGCACATGCGTTCCACCCGGTGCATCTCCACCGGCTTGGGCGTCCCACAATGAAATATGCCTGCAATTCCGCACATTGGTGCGGCTTATCGGAGCTGTGCGATGGCGTCCATCCATGCACCCGTCGGAGCAGTGGAACGATGGAAGGCGGCAATCCGATCCATGGCAGGAAGTTCCCCTGCCTGCTCTTCGGCAGAAAGTATCAACATGGCAGTCGGCCGGGCGCGTAACAGCAGTCTGTCACGCATGATCGCCAGCTTGAGCCGCGTATTGCTGCCCGTCAGCAGGTTGCCCGTGCGATAAAATGTCACTGCAGTTCGTTTCATGTGGCCATGCGCAAGCAATTCATCGCTTTTCCCGTCAACCCTTTCAGGGCCAGGGCGTAACCAGCGCCACGCCGTATCGGGCATGAGCGCGCCTTCGCCATATCCGCCAGCCTCTCGTCCCTCTTCCTGATTTTCATAAAGCGCATAAAACACGTCGACCCGCTGGCCATTGCGATCAACATAAGTGCCCAGCAGGCGATGCCCGGCGCCCGTGGCGCGCGGCTCCCACCATTCAGCCGGTCTGTAATCGGCCAGTTGCCAGCCATCGACCTGCGGCAGCGCGATTGTTTCGGGCAATTGTGCGGCTGTTCTTTCTGCCAATGTCCCCCACAAGAGCGCAATTCCGGCAATCGCGGCAATGGCAGCGAGCGCGACACCATCTTGCAGGCGCCCTTCTGGCAGGCAGCTTGGAAACCGGGTGCTTCCCGATGCCGATGGATCAATGATTGCAGCATCCGCAGCCCTGTCAAAAAATCGCCATGAAGCGCCCAGCACCATCAGGATTACGAGCGCAAAGAACACCCAGCCATAGAATACGTGGTCAAACCCTGCGGCGAACGCGATGCCGTGAAACTGTGCAATGTAGATAGTGCCCCACGCGCGCACGCCATTGGCAACAATGGGAACCGCCACACAAACGGCCATGAACAGTGCGCGCCTGCGCCAACTGACAAAACACAAGTGGCTGACCAACACGCCGAGCGCGACCATGGCCACAAGGAACTTTACGCCCGAACACGCCTCGGCAACTTCAAACAACCCTGCGGGCGTATCTATGAACACGCCATCAATGCTGGCTGTAATGCCGCTCCAGTGTGTGAGGGCGATGGTGATCCGGGCAGTCAACATCTGCAACGGCGGCACCAGTTCATCGCCAAATGGAACCATGAACAGGGCATAAGCCAGCGGAAACAGCAGCAAGAGCGTCACGCGCGGTCCCAGCAGGGTCAACACTGCCCCTTCCAGAATCAGCACGGCGCCAAGCTGACGCGCAAGGTTAAGGCCGGAAACGGCCCCCAGCAGCCAGCACAGCGCAGCGCCTGCCACCAGAAGAAGTCCCGGCGACCAGGCTTGTGGTTTTACCTCAGCCAGTTGCGGTGCGCGCATCGCCACCAGCCAGCCCACTATAAGTGGCACGAACAATACGTGATTATAGGTCGAGCTATTCCACCACTGGTCCGCCATCATGAGCCAGTCGGGCAGAAACAGGAGGACAACCGCCAAACCAGCCAGCCCAACGGTCACCAATGGCCTGCGCCACTGCGGCGCGATACGGTCTGCCACACCCCTGAGCGGGGTAAGCCGAAGCGCCGTATCAGGCGACATGGCGCGATGGCTCAAAGGCGTTATCGACAAGCCGAACCTGGCTCGCCCCGCGCGCGGCAAGCATCGGCAGCGCCGCAAGCATGGCTGGCCAGCTGCGTTGCTCAATGACAAAGGCACGGGCAGCCCTGCCCATGGCGCGCGATTCGGTCCTGTGTGCCAGCAGTTCCAGAATCCGGGCGACAAAGCCATCGGGGCCATACGCAATGGCGAACTGCGCCCCATCCTTCGCGCCAATTCCCGTTGCTGCAGTTTCGGACACGACCACCGGGCACGCCATCGCCATCGCTTCGAGAACCTTGTTCTGAACCCCGCGCGCCAGCGAAAGCGGCACACAGGCAACGTCTGCTGCGGCGAGAAAGGGGCGCATATCGGGAACGCCGCCCCAGACACGCGCGCCCTTTGCCCCGTCATACTGGAGCAGCGAGGGTGCCGGGTTGCGCCCGACGACATGCGCCATGGCTTCAGGGTGAACATGCCGCAATGCCGGCAGGATTGCGCCCAGAAGCATGTGCGCGGCTGCGACATTGGGGGCATAGTCCATCTGCCCGGTGAACACGATATGCGGCCCCGGTGCCGAAGCGATTTCCGGATGCGGTCTAACCACGCCCGGATCGAAAAAGCCCGCGTCAATGCCATTACCCAGCGCGAGGATTGTATGGTCCGCTGGCGTGCCGATGCGGGATCGGAAGAGGTCAGCTTCCGCCTCGCTTACCAGCAATGTGTGGCACGCACGGGCGGACATGCTTTCCTCAACAGATTTAAGCAAACGCCCTTCCCGCGCATGTATCCAGCGGCGAAGCGCGAAACCCCGCGTGGCATATTCGTCAAACTTGGCGGAATCGACATCGACAAGGTCCAGCAGGACGCGTCCCTTGAAATCGTGAGGCACATATTGCCCCATTTGCCCCGAAAAGACGTAAATCGTGTCTATGGGACGTGTGGAAAGTGTCTTTTCCACATAGGCGGCAAGCGCGCTGTTGTGAAAGGCAGCCAGGCTGACCGGACAGTTACGGGCCAGAGCTTCCAGCCCTGCCCGCCACAGAGGTTTTTCACGCCGGATGAGGCAGTGGCTTGCGGCCACTTCTGCCAATTCGGCATCATGCGCCATGTCTGAATCGTTGTCGCCCAGCGTTGCCACATGAACCGGCGCAAGCCCGGCCAGCGCCTTCAGGATATGGTGCGAGCGAATCTTGTCGCCCCGATCAGGCGGGAATGGCACCCGATGCGCCAGAAACAGGATTTCGCCGCCGGGATCGCTCATCCCAGCCCCCGCGCGATCAGCGGACCAAGCCGATTGGCGACCGGCAAAGGAAGGCGCTTCCACAATTCGACACGTCGCGCGTTGCTGGTGCTGGTCGGGTCGGTATCACGCAGCGGCGCACCCGGCGCATTCCAGACACCATAGGCAAGCGCGACAGGTTCAAAACCCCAGTTGCGTTTGAAGTTGTAGGGACCGCTCCCCGTCTTTGACCGGCCAAAATCGAAATACTGACACCCCTTTGCGCGGGCGTGGAGCATCAGTTCATAATACATCCGGTCATTGGCGCGCAGGTGCCGTGCCGCCAAGGTGCCGCCGCCCCAATAAGGCAGGACCGCCCCGCGATGATAAAGCGAGAGCACCGATGCCACCGGCGCACCTTCGCTGCGGACAGTCAGAATATCGGCATTGTCGCCAAACCTGTCGAGCACGGCGTCGAACAGGCTGCGCGGGAAAACCGGCGTTCCCAGATTGCGAACGCTTTCGGCATAGACAGCGTAGTGGGCTTCACGATCGCGCGCGCCATTGCCGGTTTCAACCACCAGATCATTCACCAGCCCTTTGCGGACTTCGGCGCGCTGTTTGCGCGGAATAGCAAGCAGTTCAGCCTCGTCATCGTCGGCCAAGGCTCTGGCAAAACCGCTGTGGCTGCCCTTCTTTGCCTGCCAGTGCCAAGGGATCGGGCCACCGCGCAATTCCACTGCTGTGCAAGACCACCGCAGCGCCAGTTCCTGTGCGGATTCCGCCAGTTGCAGCGCCACGGCATCCTGTTCTGCCAGCGCCCCGCCACCCACGGCAAATCCGGTGGAGGCCAAGGCCCGCCCGAACAGGGGCGAATGCACTTCGCTGAGTGGCAACCAGCCCACGACTGCCCCACTCTGTTCTGCAACTATGCCAAGGGCGCGCTGCCCCGTGCCGTCCTGAATCGCTTCGACCCAGTCAAGCGTATGGAACACGGCCGCGTCAGGATGCTCAGCAACAAGCCCGGAGATAGCTTCGCGATCACGTGCATCGCGCAAATCAGCCATGCGCACGCTGATGGCAGAAAGCGGACTATGCGCGTTCACTCCGCAGCCTCCTGCAAGGCAGCAACTTCACGGTGGGCGATCATGTCCATCCGCCCCCAATCGAACTCACGGATAAGTTGTTCCAGCTTTTGTGCCATGACCGGAATCTTCGTGTAGTGGCGCAGCCGGGATTTCAGCGGTGCGCCGTTTACGCGCGGCTGGTCCGGGTCAATTTCCCATGGATGGAAATAGAATACCGCTGAGCGTTGATCCCGACGGTTCACCTGCCGGATCGCCCAGCGTGAAAACGCGTAAGGCAACACACGGAAAAACCCGCCTCCGCCCGCGGCCAGACGTTTGCCGCCAAGCTCTGCTGTCGTGACCGGGATTTCGACAAGGTCCGACCATGGCAGGGGTTTGAACGCAAAACGCGGCGCTTCGGCCCAGCCATAGTGATCGTGCGCGATGGGCGCGACGCTGGAACTGTAGGCATAGCCCTGCTCTGCCAGAACCATATAGGCCCACGGCGTGCGCTTATCGATCGAAAAGCTGGGCGCACGATAGCCAAGGATCGGCAGGCCGGCGGCATCTTCCAGAACCTTGCGCGAACGTTCAAGGTCCATGGCAAACTCATCACGGCTCATACGGAATACCCGCCCATGGTCCCAACCATGGCTGGCCAGTTCATGCCCCGCATCAACAATGCGCCGCATCAGCGGACCGTTGCGCCGAGCCACCCAGCCCAGGGTAAAGAACGTCGCTTTCACATCCGCTTCGGCAAACATGTCGAGAATGCGCGCCACGTTGCCTTCAACCCGGTCGTCAAGACTGTCCCAGGTGCCGCGTGCGATCACATCCTCAAATGCGCCGACCTGAAACCAGTCCTCAATATCGACCGACAAGCCATTGATTATACCGGTGGTGGACACAACTTCCTCCAGACGTCAAGCCGCCATCGATTGACTTGATTCAGCCTCGATCATCTCAATCAGAGTCGTCAGCGTGTGGCGCACGGCATGTTCCTGTTCTGCCAGACGCTCTTCCAGTTCGCCGAGGCGCGCTCTCAGCGCCTGTGCCTCGCCATCGTCCTCCGGCTGCATCCGGGCAAGTTCGCCCGCGCGCGTGAGGTCTTCCACCGCAAGGCGAAGTTCCGCGATCTGGCTGTCACGTTCAGCCAGCAGATCCTCGACAAGTTGCGGGTCGAGCGCAGGGGCGGAAGGCGCGGATGCGAAAGTATTCTCCACCTCAGCCAATGCCCGTGTGTCCACATCCCCAAGCGGGACATCGGCATCATGGCTCACCTTGACCGGAGCGGGCGCAGGCCCGGCCTTGCGCATCGGGGCGGGAGCAGCCTCTGGAAATGCATTATCGCTTTGCATTTCATGGATGACGGCATGAAGCATTGCCGCATCAATGCGATTGCGTTCTTCAACCGCGCCGAGCAGCAGCAAGCGATTGACGATCTGGTTGATACGGCGCGGAATACCACCTGTCGCGTCATAAAGTTCGGTAAAGACACGCTGATCAAATGCCGGATTACCCTGCCAGTCTACGCATTTCAGGCGATGCATGATGTAGGGCTGAACCTCGGTTGCCTCCATCGCATCGAGATGGTGCGCGGCAATCACCCGCTGGCGCAGCTGTTCCAGCCCCGGATGCCCCTGCAAGGTGGCGCGGAACTCCGGCTGGCCAAGCAAAAGTGTTTGCAGCAGCGGGTGTGACCCAAGCTGGAAGTTGGACAGCATCCGCAGTTCTTCCAGCGCCTCGATCGAAAGGTTCTGGGATTCATCGACGATCAGCAGGCAGCGACGCCCTGCGCGCGCCTCATCATGGAGGAACCCTTCGATCGCACCCAGAGCGCCCGCCTTGTCGTGCCCTTCGATTTCGATCCCGAAACTCTGCGCGACAACGTGGATGATTTCCTCGCCATCCAGCTTGCTCGTCACGACCTGCCCGACAGTCAGTCGATCCGTGTCGATTGTGGAAGTCAGGTGAGCGACCAGCGTGGACTTGCCCGCGCCAACCTCGCCCGTAATGACGATGAAACCTTCACCCTGCGCCAGACCATAGCTGAGATATGACAGCGCCTTGCGGTGCGAGATCGATTCAAAATAGAAGGCCGGATCTGGCGTCAGTTGGAAAGGACGGCCTGTAAGCCCATAAAAATCATAGAACATCATGTTTCTCCCTGGGCCTAGAACGAATAACGCACACCCAGCAGGGCAGATGCGACGAGCAAATCCTCGTCGCTGGAACGGTTGATACCATCAAGGCCGAGCGCAGCGGTTGCCGTCAGGCGCTCTGCCAGCACGCGGTCATAGGCGACGTTCACGCCAAAGGCCGTCGCCTTGCCAGAATTATCGAAACCACTATCGAGCCAATTGACATGCGCGCTGGCCGAAATGGTCGAACGCTGGTCAAGGCGGTTGTTGAGATAGGCGGCAAGCCACCAGTTTTCATCGATCACACCATTGGCAGCGGCCAGCACCGTGTCTTCTGCGGCAATGAACTTGCGCCTTTCATACCCGGCCCCGATGCCCGCTGACGTGCGACCCATGTTGACTGCGTAGCTTGCCATGACGCCCCGTCCGCGAAACGTGCCGGACCGCACCGAACCGAGCGCATTGCCGAAGCAGTTGCCGCTTTCCAGACTATCGACGCAGTTGCCGATCCCTCCGCTCAGTGCATCGCGCACAGCGGAAAAGTCGGTCGGCAGACTGGTCAGCGCATTGTTGAGATTGCCACCAAAACCCACGACATTATCGTAAACCGCAACATTCACGCTGCTGCGGCGCGAAGTCTGCCAGCCAAAGCTGCCGTAGTATGTTGTCGAACCGTAACGGCGGCCAACGTGCGCTTCCAGCGCAGTGCGAACGCTGGGCCGCCAGATCACGCCGACATCCCATATAAGGCCATCGACATCGTAGGCGAGCCGGCGCGGCTGGCTCTTGTCAGTCACAAGCCGCCCATCGCTGCCGCGCACAGGCGCACCTGTTTCATCACGCAGCGCATCGCGGCTGGATATCTCGACATCCTCGTAACCAACACCGCCTACGAGCGCGACCGACTGGCTGACCGGCACAGTCACGTCTGCACGCACATGCTTGTCCTCGATCCTTTGATCGAGATTGGACATATCTTCGCGATACCAGCCCGCGCCAACCCCCAGCCCGACGGGCAATCCCTGCCCCGGCCGCGTGCCGAGGTGAACATTGGCAACTTGCACGGTGCTGTCATCAAACACATCGACAGGCTCACCGCCGTCGGTCGTCAGCGTCGCATCGGGTTCATCCACACGGGTATAACCGATGCGATAGTTGGCTTGCACTGCCACATCACCGGCATGGGTGCTGAGGCTCGGCCCACCATAGACCGAATATATCTTGCCGATCTGGTCATCATCGCCCAGCGGATCGCTGGCCGCGCCGCCGTTGCTCTCGATCCGGGTGCGGGTCGCAAGGCCACCTGCTTCGATAGTGAGCGTGCGCGGCACCACCGACGCAGAGACGCGGGCAATACCGGTCAGTTCATCGCCATGGGGCGCATCATCGCCCCACCCGATCCGGCGTTCGTAACGAAGCGAGACAGCCGCAGCAGTGTTGCGCCCCTGAACCAGCGCATCGACACCGGCTGCGATGCGCGAATAGGTGACGCTGTCACTGCCCGGCGACAGTTCGGCTGAGAGCACTTGTCCCGCTTCGATGTACGGTGTCACGACAACACGTTTGCCACCGCCCCCTTGCGAGGAACCGGCGCTTTCGTCCCCACCACGCCCTGAATCACGCGCCCCATCCCGCGCCAGAGCCGGGGAGGCAGCAAGCGCGATCAACGCCCCTGCAATTGCCAGTCTGTGAAACTTCAACGACATGGGTTAGCCCCCGTAACCGTAATAAGAGCCAAAGGTGCGCCCACTGGGGCTGAACCTGGCGGCATTGAGCAGCAACTTGACATCCGGACAGGCCGAAAGGAGCGAAACGGCGTCTTCCAGCGCGCTGCGGCCTGTTTCATCGGCCCGCACGACGACAAGTGTCTGTCCGACATGACGGGCCAGTTCTGCTG
>JAGREQ010000090.1 GCA_020446465.1 Novosphingobium sp.
CTGTTTAACAGGCGGTTCGATGCTGACAGCGTAAAAGCGGAACTGGCCCGCCAGTTGCGTGAGATCGAGATGGACGGCCTGCTGCGCGCCAATCCGCACCTGTTTGGCGATCGGGAGTTTGACGACGCGACCGCCGCCATGATCGAAGCGCGTTCAGTCGATGCCTTGCTGGTCCGGCATGAATACCACCGCACCAATCGCGCCCAGCGGGCAAAGCGCGCGTCTTCCACGCTGGCGCAGGCGAGCGAACTTGCACCCGTTTTCGGGCTTGCCGGAACGCTTGTTTCGCTGTCCCAGTTGCCGGCAGGCGGGTTGGCGCAGTCAGCCTTTGCCGGGACAATCTCCATGGCGGTGCTGACCACGCTGTATGGCCTTTTGCTCGGCAATCTGTTGCTGGCCCCGCTTTCGCGCCTGCTCGACCGTGCCCATGCGCGCGAGGAGGCAGAGCGCCAGAAATTGTTCGACTGGCTGGCAGACAAGATCAGGCAGGCAGGCCCGCGCATTGCCCGCGCTGAACCGGGGGTTGCAGCGTGATTGTGCGGGCAGGCAGCGGCTGGCAAACCGTGCTGGCCGACCTGTCGCTCATCCTGTTTATTGTGGCTGCCGCCGCAGTGCCGAACATGGCCGCCAGTCGCCCCGACAGCGAAGGCGTAGCCTCCGCGCGTGGTGAGCCAATGGCAATATATAGCCCGGATGAAGGCGCGCCACCGCTTGCCCGGTGGCTTGCCGAACAGCAAGCTGACCCGCGCCAGATGTTGACGATAACAGCCCATTATGGCGCGCAAGGGGCGGATCAGGCACTGGCACGGGCGACGGCTCTGGCCCGTGATGCCATGGTGGCAGGCCAGCGTGTGCGCGTACTGATCGAGCCGGGCGTGCCCGGAGTGAGCGCGACATTGGCTTATGACGTGCCGGGCGGGGAAGTCCGGTAGATGCGGCAACAAACACGCTGACCCGGACCAAATGGCATGGCCCTTGCACTGGTTGTGGCGATGTTCTGGCTTCCACCAGATGACAGAAGGGAAATATCATGAGCCTGACTCTTGGCCTTGCCATGACCACTGCTGCCGTTTTCGCCGATCTCGATGCTATCGACAGGCAGGTTGCGGCTTTTACCGGCGCTGAAATCGGTGCTTCGGGTGGGGCGATTCAACCGCTGGACAGGCGGCTCCGGTTAAACGCCTGCATGGCGCCGATCGCCTTGTCCTGGCGCACGCAGGCGCAATCAACCGTGGTCGTGCAATGCCCGGATTCCGGCGGCTGGCGGCTGTTTGTGCCAGTCCGGGCCAGTGCGCGCCCCGCAATGGCTGCGCCAGCGGTCAATCGCGGCGATGCAGTGTCCATCGTGGTGAGCGGCGGGGGCTTTTCAGTCTCGCGTCCCGGTGAGGCGCTGGAGACCGGCGCTGTGGGCGCATGGATCAGGGTTCGACCTGTAACGGGCAGGGGCCTTCGGGAAGAGCCGCTGCGCGCCCGGATCGAAAGGCCCGGTGTCGTCGCGTTGCCGATACGGTAATCGGCCAGATTCTGCCGGATGTGGCCAGAAATTGCCGTTAATCAGCCCTGACAGGCTGTTTATCCCTTAAAACCGTCCGCTCCCCGCCGTTCTGGATGTGAAAGCAACACCCAAGGAGCGGCGAGATGCCAACTTTTGAAGTGGGACCAGCGCGGGCTATCAGTGCTATCGACAGTCGACTTGCTCGTGAAACCCGCGGGCAGGGCCAGGGGCCGGTGCAGGCGCGCGAACAAGTTGCCCGTGCCATGGTGAAGAGCGATGCGCTCGACGCCGGGCAACCTCCTGTCGATAGTGATCGGGTCAGCGTAATCCGCAAAGCCATAGAAAACGGCACCTATCCTGTCATTCCGGCGAAGATTGCTGACGCCGTCGTTGCGGCGGGACTGCTGCTGAGGACCGGGAAATGAGCGACTTGCGCGAAACGCTGCGGCACATGCTTGCCGCCCTGGAAACAGAACGGCAGGCGCTTGCCGCATTGGACCTTGATACGATCATGGGCTCTGCGAACGACAAACATCGTCTGTGCGAAACGCTGGAGGGCATAAGCGGTGCAGGGCTGGATGCGGAATGTCGGGGAATGCTCGAAGCTGCCCAACGGCAGAACGCTGTAAACCGGCGGGTTCGCAACCTTGTTGCAGCCAATGTCGCGACCCGACTGGATGCTTTGCTGGGACGTTTGCCGGTCTATAAAACCGGCACGACTTGCAATTTTATTCCCCGCAACGCCTGATCGGATCAATTTGGCACAAGTCTTGCTGAAGATGCCTCGGTAACACCGCGTCGGGGCAGCCGTTTGCAGCTCCCGACGCCAATCGGACCGGGAGCACAAAGGTGAGTGAGACGCAAACGACAGGCGTGTCAGGCATGGCAGGGGGCAGTGCGGTGGCGCGTGAAGCCATCGCGCAGGCTGCCACCCGCACAGGTGTTGATTTCAATTATCTGCTTGCTCAGGCGAAGCTGGAATCCAGCCTCGACCCCGATGCCAGGGCTAGCACGTCGAGCGCGGCGGGCCTTTTCCAGTTTACGCGCAGCACATGGCTGCAAACGCTTGATCGCCACGGTGAGACGCATGGCCTGTCATGGGCGGGGGATGCAATCAGCGGCGGGCGGATTACCGATTCCAGCCTCGCGCCGCAGATCATGGAGCTACGCTACGATGCCGGAGCCTCGGCCCTGATGGCGGCAGAACTTGCGCGGGACAATGCTGCCGACCTGTCATCATTCCTGGGGCGGGAGCCGGACGCGGCGGAGCTTTATCTGGGGCATTTTCTGGGTTCGGGCGGCGCGCGCCGGTTTCTGGGGGCGCTTTCTGCAACCCCTGACATGAGCGCGGCTGGAGTCTTGCCGCAGGCGGCATCGGCCAATCGCAGGATTTTCTATGAACGCACCGGCGCGCCACGCAGTGTGAGCGGCGTGATGGATCTTATCCGCAACCGGATGGCCACCGCCATGGAGCAAGGTGCAGAGCATGCGGGCAATAGTCCGCAATTGGCGTGGGGGGGCGCCCAGGCCCGTTTTGATGCGGCACAAGGCGTGCCAGGTCCACTGCAAGGCGGGAGCCGGTTGGCAAGGAACGCCCAGTCCAGCGCACCGCCTGCACCGCGCCTTTCGATGGCTGACATGCTGCAATCCACATTTGGCACGATGGCCGGGGCCGACGGCAGCGGGGCGCCGACCACCGTACGCAATGCCTATGCCAAACTGAACAGGCTGGGGTTGTAAGAATGGCGGAGAACAGGATCAGCCCTGCCGCGCTTGCCCTGCCTGCCGGGATTCTGGCGTTGATGGTGTTAATGGTGGTGCCGGTTCCAGCGGTTTTGCTGGACGTTTCGTTCGTGCTCAACATCGCGCTTTCGGTGGCCATCCTGATGGCGGCTATGAACGCGCAGAAGCCGCTCGATTTTTCGTCTTTCCCTTCGGTCTTGCTGTTTGCAACGCTGATGCGGCTGGCGCTGAATGTCGCATCGACCCGCGTGGTGCTGGTGCACGGACACGAAGGCGCAGAAGCAGCCGGCAAAGTGATTGAGGCTTTCGGTGCCTTTCTGATCGGGGGCAATTTCGCCGTCGGCCTGTTCGTCTTCCTTATTCTTGTCATCATCAACCTTGTGGTGGTGACCAAGGGTGCGGGCCGTGTGTCCGAAGTATCCGCCCGCTTCACGCTCGATGCCTTGCCCGGCAAGCAGATGGCCATCGATGCCGATCTCGCCGCCGGTATCCTGACCGCTGACGATGCCCGGCAGCGCCGCCGTGAGGTGGCAACAGAGGCTGATTTCTATGGGTCTATGGATGGCGCGTCCAAGTTTGTGAAAGGCGATGCCATTGCTGCCCTGCTCATTCTGGGGGTCAATATCATCGCCGGTTTCTGCCTCGGCATGATCAGTCACGCCATGGCTGCTGGTGAGGCCGCGCAGACCTATATTACCCTGGCAATCGGCGATGCGCTGGTGGCGCAAGTGCCATCGCTTCTGCTGTCAATTGCCGCAGCCGTGATCGTCACCCGCGTTGCAGACGATACAAAAGGCGAAGGGCGCGATCTTGCCACGCAGATTGCCGGGCAGTTTACCGATCCGCGAAGCTGGTTGCCCGTTGCTTTCGTGCTTGGTGCGATTGGCCTTATTCCGGCCATGCCGCAAACGATCTTTCTGCCCGCTGCGGGCATTGCGCTGTGGCTTTCGCACAAGTTGCGCCAGCGCAAGGCAGCCGAACATCCAGCGATAGTGGAGGAAGAGGCTCTGCCCGATCCTGCCCGGATTGAGCTGGAGGACGTGTCCGATCATACCTTGGTGACAATCGAGCTGGGCTACGGACTGGTGCAGCTTGTCGATGAACGGCGCGGGGCACCGCTGGTGGCGCGGGTTACGGGGGTTCGCAAACAGCTTTCGCAAACATTCGGGTTTATTGTCCCGCAGTTCCGGGTGCGTGATGCGCTTGACCTTTCCCCTTACGATTATCGCATTCGCATGGGCGGGGTCATCCTTGGCGGGGCGGCGGTCAGACCGGATCGGATTCTGGCGATAAATGCGGGCGAAGCGATTGCCGGGCATACCCTGACAGGAGAGGAAACGCGCGATCCCAGCTTTGGTTGTGACGCCTTGTGGATTGATCCAGCGGCGCGCGACCATGCTGTTGCCGAAGGTTTCCTGACTGTCGATCCCGCGACAGTTATTGCAACCCATCTCAATCAGTTGCTGAGCGTGCGCCCACAAGACCTGATTGGGCCGGATGAAGTGCGCGCCCTGATTGACGGCGTGAAGGAACATTCCGCCGGTCTCGTTGAAACCGTCTATCCCCAGCCGCTTTCTCTGGCGGCCATGACGCGGCTGTTCCGCACATTGCTCGAAGACGGCATCGCTTTGTCGCACCCTTTGCCAATTCTCACCAGTCTTAGCCGTGCCGTGCAGCAGACGCAGGACCATGATCGTCTTGTCGATCTGGTGCGTGGCGATCTCGGCGCCCTGATTGTCAGCGAAGTCTGCTCTCCGCATGAGGCATTGCCGGTGATCACGCTCGATGCCCGGCTGGAGGCTGCCATTGTTCAGGGCCTGCACGATCCGGTGACGGGGCAACCCGTTGTGGAGCCGGACCTTGCTCGCATGATTGGCGAGCGAATTGCTGCGCTGATTGCGGACCGTCCGCCCGGCGCTGTGCCGCCCGCACTGGTCGTTCAGCCATTGGCGCGTCGCCCATTGGCGGGACTGCTGAAGCTGCGTGCGCCATCGTGTCTTGTTCTCTCCATCGCGGAGTTACCCGCAACACAGCCGATCGAGGTGATCGACGTGATTGGCGGGGGCACCGATGGCGATGCTGCGCAGGCCGGGCTGCCCGCACTTCCTCAACCTCAAACACGTGAAAGTATCGCTGCATGAAACATGACCATAGCAGATTCACCTCTCGCCAACCTGCGAGCATGGCTGTGGCCGGTGCCTATACCGGCGATATTGCAGACCGTGTCCGGCAGTTCATGCCCCTGGTCCGCAAACTGGCCTGGCACGTCCATGGTGGCGGGCGACCGGGCATGGAGGTGGAGGATCTGATGCAGGCGGGGCTGGTTGCCCTGACCGAGTGCGCCCAACGCCACGAAGGGCCGGGCGAAGATGGCTTTGCCGCTTATGCCAAAATGCGTGTGCGCGGCGCGATGATCGACCTTGTCCGTCGCAGTTTGCCTATTTCGCGCGGGGGTGCGGAACGACGCCGGCAACTGGCCGACAAGGAACGTGAACTGACAGGCAATCTGGGGCGTGCGCCGACGTCAGCGGAGCTTGCTGATGCGATGTGCATGACGCAAAACGACCTGGCGACGATGCAGGCCGCAAGTGAACCACTGCGGTTCGAGCCGATTTATGACCATTACTCCGATCATGACAGCACTTTTGCTGCCGATATGCCCGACAGCCTTTCGCAGATGGTGGACGATGAAACGCGCGGACAGCTTGTTGCCGCTATCAGTGCGCTGCCGGATCGTTTGAAGCTGGTTGTGCAACTCTATTTCGTGGAAGAATTGAACCTGTCGGAAATTGCCGAAGTTCTTGGGGTCAGTATTCCGCGCGTTCATCAGTTGAAGGCGCAAGCGATCAAGCAATTGCGCGATGCACTTGTCGGGGTGGCGGAAATTATCTGACCTGCCACTTCCGGGCTTTGTCCACGCCGCCTGGAGTCACGACCCTGGCATCAGGCGGATACAGCGCGTAACGATGGTGAAGTATCTGGCTCGCCGGCCATGAACCGTTCCATCAGGCGTGCGTTCAAGGCCTCCGCTTCATCGGCATTGCGCTGTTTGATGTGGCCGAAGCCTCGGATCAGGGCCGGGACGGAGGCAATTTCGATTGCCAGCGCCAGATTATCTGTCGTCAGCATGCCTGCCACTTGTTCCATGCGCGTTTCATATTCCTCGGCAAGGCGGCGTTCCATCCGCCGTTCTTCGGTGCGACCGAACAGGTCAAATGCAGTGCCGCGCAAGCCTTTCAGTTTTGCCAGCAACCGGAAGACCTGAAACATCCATGGGCCGAACTCACGCTTGAGCAATTCGCCGGTGTCGGGATCGCATTTTGCGAAGAGCGGCGGCGCAAGGTTGTAGCGATAGCGCGCGCCGGGCTGGAAAGTCGTTTCCAGCAAATGCCGCATGGCAGGATCGGTATGGAGCCGTGCGACCTCGTATTCGTCCTTGTAGGCAAGGAGCTTGGCAAAGTTGCGGGCAACCATCACGGCAAGCTGGTCCGACCCCGGCGTAACAGCCCGTTCGGCATCGGTCACTTTGTCCACCAGCGCACGATAACGCTTGGCATAGGCGGCATTCTGATAGTCCGAAAGCAGTTTGCTGCGGTGTTCCACAATGTCTTCAAGCGCCCGGAGCGGTTCGAACTGCGTCGGGGGCAGGGCTTCTTCAAGGGTGTTTGCAATTCTGTCCGGGTCAGCAGCCTGCAAACGGCCCAGATTGAAAGCTGACTTGTTGAAAGCGACCGCAACGCCGTTGATTTCGACTGCGCGCAGAATTGCTTCCGGTGATACGGGCAGCAGGCCAAGCTGGCTGGCATAGCCGAGCATGAACAGGTTGACGGCAATAGTGTCACCCAGCAAGGCAAGACCAAGCCCGGTCGCATCGACGGCAGAAAAATCGTGCGACAGGCGCTCCAGCCGTTTCAGCAGCAGCCCTTGGTCCAGCGTCATGTCCGGGTTGCGCTGGAAGGCGGGCGTTGGCGTGATCCGTGCATTGGCGACGCAGTGCGTCCGGTCCTTGTTGAGCGTCACGGCGGGTTCTGGAGAAAGCGCGGCCACTGCATCGAAGGCCAGCGCCAGATCAGCTTCGCCCACGTTCAATTTTTGCGCCCCCAGATCGGATTTCGTCTGGGCGATGCGCACGTGGCTGTAAACCGCGCCGTTTTTCTGGCTAAGGCCTGTCATGTCGAAGACCGATGCCGCCTTGCCGTCGAGATGGGCGGCCATGCCCAGAAGCGCACCGATGGTGACAACGCCCGTGCCGCCAATACCCGACACCATGATATTATAGGCCCCATCGGCAAGACTGGTAAGCGATGCTGCTGGAAGATCGGCGTGGTCCATTTGTGACAGGCTGGATGCTTCGGGCTTGCGCATGTCTGCGTCCAGCACGGTGATGAAGCTGGGGCAAAAGCCCTTCACGCAGCTATAGTCCTTGTTGCAACTGGACTGGTCGATCTGGCGCTTGCGGCCCAGTTCTGTTTCCAGTGGCCACACACTGACGCAGTTCGATTTGACCGAACAATCTCCGCAGCCTTCGCAAACGGCCGGGTTGATGAACATGCGTTTGGGCGGGTCGGGAAACTTGCCGCGCTTGCGACGGCGGCGCTTTTCAGCCGCACAGGTCTGCTCATATATGATGACGGTAACGCCGGAAACTTCGGCCATTTCCCGCTGGATCGCATCGTAATGGTCGCGGTGGTAAACCTTGACGCCTTCGGCAAGACCGCTGGAACTATCATAAAGGTGGGGCCGGTCAGTCACCACGACGCAACGCTTCACGCCTTCGGCCAGAACTTGTCGGGAAATATCGCCCACGGTCAGCGGGCCGTCTATCGGCTGGCCGCCTGTCATGGCGACCG
>JAGREQ010000091.1 GCA_020446465.1 Novosphingobium sp.
GTTCCACCGTCAGCGCACCGCCGCTGTTAGTCAGCCGCCGCATCGGGCAGATTGCCTCAGCTGGCCATTCCTGCTCGACAAGTTGAACCCAAAGTGGCGGCACAGCCGCCAGCGTCGTTATGCCGTATCGGGTGCAAGCCTTGATGACGTCGCGCGGCGTCAGATAATCCAGCGGAGCGACGCTTGCACCTGCATACCACGCACTAAGGATCTGATTCTGTCCATAATCGAACGACAGAGGTAAAACCCCCAGCACAACATCGTCGGGAGCGAGATCGAGATAGGTCGCAACACTGGCTGCCCCCAACCACATATTCGCATGGCTGAGCATCACGCCCTTGGGCTTGCCGGTTGATCCGCTGGTGTAGAGAATGGCTGCAAGGCTATCGGGATCGGCAGACGAAGGTGCCGCCGACATGCCCGCCTTACCTGCCATATCCAATGCCTCAATATCCTCGAACGTTCGACATTTGTCTGGAATATCACTCTGATTTAGCGATGAAATGCGGGCCTTGTTAGCGATCAAAATTACAGCACCACTATCTGCAAGAATATGCGCGACCTGACTGTGTTTGAGCAAAGGGTTGATCGGCACATGGACCAGCCCCGCACGTGCTGCAGCCAACGGCATCAGGCAGGTTAGCTCATTCTTTGCAGCCCAGGTAGCAATGCGCGCACCCTTCTGCGGAGCTTCGCGCTCCAGCCAGCCTGCCAGCAATGCTAAACGCGTCCTTAAGTCCTTGTAGCTAAGAGTGCCCCCCTTGAGGATAAGCGCAGGCGCTGCATCCTCTCCACGCTCGGCCAGATGGTCCAGCGGGAAGGTATCAAGGTCGGGCTGGTGAAGCATTTGCAAACTGGCTCTCACTGGAAGGGCGATCAGGCGTGATAGATTTCTGCTATCAGGACAAGGTTAACGTCTTGCAAGGCTTGAATCTGGCCTCGTCCAGCCCGTTTGACCGGCAAGAATGGTTCACGATTCTGGCCGACACGGTGCCGAAAGCGCGCGTGGCGACAGCAATCAATGCGATCGGTGCTGCCGCCCTCCCCCTTGTCGAGCGCAACGGAAGGCTGGAATCCCTCGTTAACTGGTATGCCTTTGGCTGGAGGCCCCTGTTTACACCCGATGCCAACCGCGATGCCTTGCTGGTTGAACTGGCACGAAATCTTAAATCGCACCGCAACCGCATCACCTTGTGGCCATTGCCGGACGAGGATGGCAGCGCATCAGCAGTGGAGCAGGCATTCCGCAAGGCTGGCTGGGCGACATTTCGATCACGCTGCGACACTTGCCATATTCTGCCTGTCAACGGGCGCACTTATACAGACTATCTGGCGAGCCGTCCGGGTAAGCTACGCACCACCCTCAAGCGCAAGGCGAAGAAGTTACGCGTAGATATTTACACGCATTTTCAGGATGATTTGTGGAATATCTACGAAGAAATCTACAAAGAAAGCTGGAAACCGGAAGAAAGTGACCCTGTCCTTCTGCGCCGCTTTGCCCAGCAGGAAGGAAACGCGGGCCGAATCCGTTTCGCGCTCGCCAGC
Organism: Novosphingobium sp.; assembly: GCA_020446465.1. Classification (GTDB taxonomy): domain Bacteria; phylum Pseudomonadota; class Alphaproteobacteria; order Sphingomonadales; family Sphingomonadaceae; genus JAWKXU01. The sequence continues at coordinate 1,546 of JAGREQ010000091.1, forward strand.
AGCGATGGCAAGCCCGTCGCCGTGCAGTTCTGGACTGTGGAGAGCGGACGCGCCTTCATCCACAAGCTCGCACATTTGCCGGAAGCGCAGCCCTTGTCGCCCGGATCAGTGTTGACTGCCGCCTTGATGGAACGTGTTATCGACGTGGACGGCGTGGAAATCATCGATTTTGGCACAGGTGACGATCCCTACAAGGCGGACTGGATGGAAAGCATCGAACCGCGGTTTCTCATTGATTGTCATGACCCGGCCAATCTGCGTAGCTGGCCACATATCCTGCGAGGAACCGCCCGAAACCTTGCCTCACGCTGGCGAGATGGCTAGGGCAGGCGAAACAGGACAGCCTTTTTACAGGCTAAAGAAATTCAATGAGCCAATGACCATGAATTCAGCAACCGCTCCTGCCGGAGCACCGGGGAACCAGAGCGAGGTTGATCGCACATTGCGTGCGATTCTTGTCGATGTGCTTGGTCTCGACCATTCTCAAGTGGCCGCGTTTGGCGCAGACACGGGCCTCTTCGGTTATTTGCCCGAACTCGATTCGATGGCGGTCGCAACCCTGCTGACCGAGATCGAGGATCGCCTGACCATCGTTATCGAAGATGACGAAGTAGACGGCGAAATGCTGGAAACATTCGGCGCTTTATTGCTGTTTACCGAAAATAAGCATGCTGAGGGCTAATACAGTGCGGTGACAAGCACCTGCACCTGGCCATGCCCCGACTTGTCCGGCCAAACTGCGCCGGAATATGCCTTGCGCTATCTGCATCAGCGTAAAGGCTGCCTGTTGGTCATCCCGCCACTGTTCGACGAAGCCAACAAGCTACGGTATTTCCTCGGATCTGTCATGCGCCTGCTCAACCGTGCCGGGATTGGCAGCGTAATGCCGGACTTTCCCGGTGTGAACGAGAGTTTGCAGCCACTCGAAACCCAGACACTCGCTCACTGGCAGAACTGCGCCAATGCTGCGGCAACTCATTTCAGCGCAACGCATGTGCTCACAGTGCGGGCAAGTGCGATTCTTGCCCCGCCCGGCTTGTCAGGATGGCGCTATGCCCCATTGCCCGCTGCCAATGCCCTGCGAACGATGCTGCGGGCACGCGTTGTCATGTCGCGTGAGGCAGGACGAGAGGAAACCCAGTCCCGACTGGCGGAACGGGGACGGGTCGCAGGCCTGGAACTGGCTGGCCATCATATCGGGCCGCAAATGTTTGCAGAGATGGAATCCGCCCGCCTGCCGGATAGTGGAAGGCTGGCAGACGTCGACCAGCAGACGGTCGGCGGCAGTGGGCTGTGGCTTCGGGCCGAGCCTGACCATGATCCTGCACAAGCCGAAGCACTGGCAGCGGTCCTCGCGGTGGGCATGGCGCAATGACCCGCACATTCATCACCTTCGCTTGTGAAGGAAGCCAGCTTGCCGGAACGCTCGACCATGGTGACGCAGATGTCGGCCTGCTGATCGTAAGCGGCGGCAATGAACTTCGCTCCGGCGCGTTTTCAGGTATGTCCCAACTCGCCGCGCGTATTGCACATGCAGGCTTTCCCGTGTTCCGGTTTGACCGACGCGGTGTAGGTGACAGTGAAGGCGAAAACTGCGGATTTCTCCATTCCGGCCCGGACATCGCCGCTGCTGTCGAGGCATATCAAAAGCACGCACCACACATGCGCCGCATCATCGCCTTTGGTAATTGCGATGGAGCCAGCGCGCTCGCGCTCCAATCCGGCAACGGGTTTGATGCGCTTGTCCTGTCGAACCCGTGGACAATCGAAGACGAAGACGACACCCCGCCACCAGCGGCTATCCGCGCGCGCTATGCAGAAAAACTGCGGAACCCCCGTGAACTGGGGCGCTTGCTGAAAGGGCAGGTCTCCTTCGGCAAACTCGCCCGCGGCGTCATCCACGCGATGCGCCCTGCACCGCCATCCGGCTCACTGGCCGATGCTGTGCGGGAAGGCATTAACAGGTTCGATGGACCAGTACGCATCCTTCTGGCCGAGCGGGACCGCACAGCCCAGGTTTTCGCGGCGGGATGGGACAAGAACGATCCGCGCGTGCAACGCTGTGCAAATGCCAGCCATGCTTACGCAGAGCCGCAATCGCGCGAATGGCTCTATACCGCGTTGATGGAATCACTCACGAATGAACAGGCTTGCCAACTCAACGTGGGTTGACCAGCGAAACTGGCCGACAGGCCGCAGCTCCGCCAGCCTATACCCCCCATCCACCAAAGCACGCGCGTCACGCGCCCAGCTTGCCGGGTTACAACTGATATAGACGATCCGCCCGACAGTGCTGTCTGCAAGCCGCTGGACCTGCTCTCTGGCACCTGCCCGCGGCGGATCGAGAAGAACGCCATCGAACCGGCCCAGTTCTTCTCCAAGAAGGGGATTGCGAAACAAGTCCCGGTGCATGGCGTAAACCGGCAGCCCCGCGCGCGTCGCTGCCGTCTTGCAGGCAAGGTGTGCATCGCGGGACGCCTCAGCCGCCAGAACTTTCGCACCTTCCCCGCCAGCCAACGCGAATGCAAAAGTGCCAAGGCCCGAAAAGAGATCAGCAACAGTGGCGCAGCCTTGCAGCCATGTCATTGCGGCATCGGCAAGTGCCGCTTCGCCGTCGGCAGTCGCCTGAAGAAAGGCGCCGGGCGGCAGGGGCACAGAAACTCCGGCCAGTGCCACAGTCACCGGCTCAGGCTCCCACATCGCTTCAGGGCCGAAACCCTGATCCAGCGTCAGGCGCGCAAGGCCGCTGCTTCGGGCGAAATCCAGCAGGGCTTCGGTCTGCTCCAGCCCTTCGACAGTCAGCCCCTTGATCGCTGCATCGACACCCTGTTCGGCAAGTGTCAGCTCTATATCAGCGGCAAAACGCCTCTTGCGTGCTGACAGAAGCCCACGCAGCGCCTTCGCAGCGGTAAAGATGTCGGAATGCAAGACCGGGCATTCGGCAAGGTCAACGAGCCTGTGCGAGCCACTTTCGCGGAATCCGAGCAAGGCCCGTCCTCCGCCGCCGTTTACAGAATGAAGTGTCGCCCGCCGCCTGCTATACGATGGAGACAGGTGCGCCGCCGCAACCGTGCCAACCGCCAGCCCCTGCCCTTCGGCTGCATGAACCACGCGATCGGTTACAAACGCAGCAAGTGCGGCATCGTCGCAATGCTGGAGCTGACACCCTCCGCACTTGCCAAAATGACGGCACGGCGGATCAACATGGTGAGGCCCCGGCGTAATGCTGCCATCGCTGGCCACCTTGTCGCCCGGTGCCGTGCCCGGCACATGCCGCCCATCCACCGTGAGGCCATCGCCACGCGCTGCGATGCGGACAATTTCGGTCGACTCGCTCACAGGCAATCGGCAAACGCTTGCGAAACCTGTGCTGCCAACTCACTGGCCGTAAAGGCAGGGCCGGCAATTCGCGCCGCTTCGCCATGGAGCCATAGCGCCGCGCGGGCCGCGTCGAGACTATCCGCCCCCGTAGCAAGCCGGCTGGCAACTAGCCCGGCAAGCACATCACCCGTCCCGGCAGTGGAGAGCCAGCTTGGCGCGGGCGGAGCAATGGCGACCCGGCCATCAGGCGTTGCAACCAGCGTATCCGGGCCTTTGGCAACCACTGTCATCCCTGTCGCCGCAGCGAGCGCACTGGCCATGTCGAGCTTCCCGGCCTGATCAATGCCGAATGTTTCGCCCAGACGCTCCAGTTCACCTTCATGCGGTGTGGCTATGACAGGCGCGCTGCGACCTTCCAGCATATCCGGGCGTAGCAACACCAGCGCATCCGCATCGAGAACTGTTGAACAATCACGAGCGAGCACTGCACGCAAGCGCGCCCGACCATTGGCTGAACGCCCCAGCCCCGGCCCGACCAGAACCGCACTGATCCGCGGATCATCCAGCGCAATATCAAGTGGCTGCGTATCCGTAACCAGATCGGCATCGGCGGCGAATGCCCCATCGGCAAGCAATTTGACGTAACCCGCCCCGCCCCGCGCTGCTGCCAGGGCCGCAAGCCGCGCCGCGCCGGGCATTTGCCCTGCCACGACTGCCAGAAGCCCGCGCCGATACTTGTGTGCATCGCGCTCAGGCGCAGAAAGGCGCGGGCGCGTGATCAGCTTTGCGGCGCCGTCCAGACCCTCAACGCCGACCGAAACACGCCTGCACACGCCAACTTGCGCCATTGCCGGCATAAGCCAGTGTGCAAACTTCCATGCGCCAAGCGCCACGGTAAGGTCGTATGACGGCAGCCCCGGGTTTAGCGGACGCGCCGAATCAGCGTCAATGCCGCTTGGAAGATCGATTGCGATTCGCTGACTATGGCTGGCAGCCGTTTCACACAACAGAGCGTGCGCCTCCGCGTCCAGCGGGCGGACAAGGCCGCTGCCGAACAGACAATCGACCATGATCGCCCCGTCAGGCCGGGCATCCCCCGCAAGGATTTCACCTTTGAAAAGCTGCCGCGCATTTCCTGCTGCTTCGGTGCGCGGATCACACAAAGCGACAACCGCTACCGGCAACCCACGTTCGCGCAGAGTTTCAGCAATTACATAACCATCGCCGCCATTGTTACCAGGCCCACAGAGCACAGTAACCGGTCGGCCACCAGCGATCCGCCAGACCCATTCTGCCGCGCCTTGCCCTGCCTTTTGCATCAGGCTGTCAACCGTTTCGCCAGAATCGATCAGCGCCTGCTCTGCCGCGCGCATCTGGGCGACCGTGAGAATTTGTCTAGTTGCGTCCGGTGTTGGCATCGCTCTCACCTTTGTTGTCTTGCTCGAGGTTTGGCAGATCAAGGCGGTAGCGGTCGCCCGCAATCTCCAGATCGACAAGGCCATCGGTACGTTTCGTTATCCGCACAGGGTCGGCGCCATCTGCCGTGATCATGCCATGTTCACCATCAAGCAGAAACCGCCGGAAAGTGCCATTGGGATGGCGAATTGTCAGAGTATTCCCGTTACGGTCCAGCGTGCAATCGGGCGCATATATACGCACACCGTCAGGCGCACACATAACCGTGAGCGCGCCCGCACCTGCCTGCCCTTGTGTTTCCTTGGGGGCTGCATCGGGCGAACACGCAGTGAGCACGATCAGGGCCGCCGAGACGCCAACCCGCATGACGGCCAAGGATTTCAGCCCCGCTTAAGCTGCGAGACATCCCGCACCGCGCCGCGCGCCGCGCTGGTCGTCATCGCCGCATAGGCTTGCAACGCGACGGAAACCTGCCGTTTGCGCGGCTTTTCCGGTTGCCATGCGCCATCCCCGCGCGCTTCCATTTCTGCGCGGCGGGCCGCCATTTCTTCATCGCTTACGGCAAGATTGATGGAACGGTTGGGAATATCGATTTCGATCGTATCACCGTCCTTCACCAGCCCGATAGCGCCGCCTTCCGCAGCTTCGGGTGAAGCATGGCCAATAGAAAGGCCCGATGTACCGCCCGAAAAGCGCCCGTCAGTGATGAGAGCACAAGCTGCCCCCAGCCCCTTCGACTTGAGGTAGCTCGTGGGATAAAGCATTTCCTGCATACCCGGCCCACCACGGGGGCCTTCGTAGCGGATGACGACAACATCGCCTGCTTCGACCTGTCCCGTCAGGATCGCCGTGACCGCAGCATCCTGACTTTCATAAACCTTTGCCCTACCCGTGAACTTCAGGATGGAATCGTCCACGCCAGCAGTCTTCACGATGCACCCGTCGCGCGCGATATTACCGAACAGCACGGCCAATCCGCCATCCTTGCTGAAGGCGTGATCGGCCGACCGGATGACACCACTTTCCCGGTCAAGGTCCAGCGCATCCCAGCGACGCGCCTGACTGAAGGCCGTCTGCGTCGGCACACCGCCCGGCGCCGCGCGATAAAACTCCTGCACTTCGGGCGCATTCGTGCGGCTTACGTCCCAGGTGTTGAGCGCATCGGCCATTGTCGGGCTATGGACAGTCGGCACGTCGGAGTGGAGCAGCCCTGCGCGGTCCAACTGGCCCAGAATAGCCATGATCCCGCCCGCGCGGTGAACATCTTCCATGTGCACATCAGCCTTGGCCGGGGCGACCTTTGACAGCACCGGCACCCGGCGGGAAAGGCGGTCAATATCGGCCATCGTGAAATCGACGCCTGCCTCATGCGCGGCAGCGAGCAGGTGCAACACCGTATTGGTCGATCCGCCCATGGCGATATCAAGGCTCATCGCGTTCTCGAACGCTTCGAAACTTGCGATAGAGCGCGGCAGAACAGTAACATCGTCCTGTTCGTAATAACGGCTGCACAAATCAACGATCATGCGCCCAGCGCGGCGAAACAGAGCCTCCCGGTCGGCATGGGTGGCCAGCATCGAACCATTGCCCGCCAACGCCAGGCCCAGTGCTTCGGCAAGGCAGTTCATCGAATTGGCGGTGAACATGCCGGAACACGATCCGCATGTGGGGCAAGCCGACCGCTCGATCGTCGCGACTTCCTCGTCCGTATAGCTTTCGTCAGCCGCAGCCACCATCGCATCGACCAGATCGAGCGCGTGTTCTTTATCCTTCAGGATGACCTTGCCG
>JAGREQ010000092.1 GCA_020446465.1 Novosphingobium sp.
AGGATGGCTATCTGTATCTGACCGACCGCAAGAGCTTCATGATCATTTCAGGCGGCGTCAACATCTATCCTCAGGAGATCGAGAATCTGCTGATCGGCCATCCCAAGATTGCCGACGTTGCAGTCGTGGGCGCGCCCCATCCGGAAATGGGCGAACAGGTGGTTGCCGTCGTTCAGCCCATGCCCGGTATCACGCCTGATGCCGGGCTGGCGGCAGAGATTACAGAATTTGCGCGGGATCATCTCAGCCATGTAAAGGCCCCGCGGCGCGTTGACTTCATGGAAGAGCTGCCGCGGCATCCGACCGGCAAGTTGTACAAGCGGCTGATCAGAGACGCCTATTGGGGCAAGACCGACACCAGCATCGTGTAACCATTGTCCGGATAAACGCGGGCCCGGAACAGTCAGCTTCTGGGGTGTCCGCCGATCAAAACGACGAACACGCTCGCCGGAACATCACCGCGATTATACCAGCAGTGGGATGTGCCGTTCTGCACGAAAATATCTCCCGTGTTGAATTGCAGCACTTCCCCCGTATCCAGTTCCATATGCACCGTCCCTGCGGTCACGATGCCAATATCGACTGTGTCGCTGCGATGCATGCCCGGCGCCTCGCCTGTGACGGCACCATCACGTTCAGCCGCCAGGACGGTTTGTGAGGGAAGGATGTGCATGAAGGTTGCCCGGTAACCGTTGGGCCCTGGAAAGAGATCGCCGAAAGCTGGCGGAGTGCCGTCATTGGGAAAGCTGGGGGCTTCGTCGCTGCCCCAGATATGCGCGAACAGAAACCCGCCGCCAAGCGCCTGAAGCTCGATTTCGCTGCTTGCGGCATGAGAGCGGCCATTCGCGCTTTCACCTGTCACAAAGCATTTTGCCATTCAACTTCTCCTCATATTCAGGCTTTTGATTATGCATCGACCGTCGGTTTTGATGCAGTATGAGCCCGATCGTAATCGAACGACAGACCCGGAAAAGAGCACTCGCCCCTTATCATATATATGATACCGTCCTCCTGCAGGTTACCTTGTGCATCATCTGATATACGATAACGGGCTAGCGCGATCGGCGCCCAGGAGAGGCTCATGGAAGGTCTGAAGGATAAAGTTGTTGTGGTTGCTGGTGCCTCTTCTGGCATTGGAGCCGCTAGTGCGCACAAGCTTGCAAAACATGGTGCAAATGTCGTGGTCGCTGACATCAGCGACGATGGCGCCAGAGCAACCGCCGAGGCAATCATGTCTTCTGGCGGTTCGGCTATCCCTTTCCGGTTTGATGTCACCGACGAAAGCACGATCGTCGCTCTGATCGCGCATGTTGTTGAAACTTATGGCCAAATTGATGGCTTGCATTACAATGTGGCCGATGTCGCGCTTACGCCGAAGGATACCAATCTGCTCGATATAGACCCTGCAGATTGGGAACGGATGCTGCGTGTAAATCTGACCGGTCTTTTCCTGACCATGCGCCAAGTTATCCCCCATATGCTGAAGCAGGGCGGAGGCGCCATCGTCAACACAAGTTCAGCAGCAGCCTTTTCCGGCGAACCCAACATACCCGCCTATGCGTCATCGAAAGCTGGCATGAATGCACTAACCCGTCATGTCGCGAGTGCTTATGGCAGGCAAGGTGTCCGGTGCAATGCGATCGCGCCAGGCGCGATCGCTACCGAAGGAGCGCTTGCCGTGGTCAATGTAATGGGTGCCGACAAGGACGAGTGGTATGGACGTGTCCGCGAAACCCTCGCTCATTCCCATCGCGACGGTGAGCCGGAGGATGTTGCGTCTCTGGCCGCATTCCTGATGTCGGACGAAGGATCGTGGATAAACGGTCAATGCATCAGCGTGGATGGCGGCTGGCTGTTCCGCTAACCGCGCCGCACCGAACAACGATAGGCTAGGGTCATTCCAAAGTCCGTTTGAAACGGAGCGTTCTACCGATTCTTGCTGGTGTGGCGCTCCTTCAAGCGTCAATCGCCATCCACATGACCAGAATATGGGTGTTCTGCCCCTTTGTTACTCATGGTCATTTTAGAAACCCATCACACATCTGATATAATAGGTCAGAATCTTGCCGAACCCGCTCTCGGCGGTACAGTAACTTTCGAAGATTAGAGCCCGCTGCATCAATAAACCCATCTCTAAAATAATGATTGGGATGCAGCAAATATCGCTCACCATAATTGGAGGGGAGGTTACTTCAATGCATAGGTCATTTATTAAGAAATCCCATATCGTCTTGTGGGGAAGTTCGTTTGCCGTAATGACGGCTGCTCTGGGTGGCACGCCTGTACAAGCAGCGGCTGCCGAGGCCGCAGACAGCGGAGCAGAAGTAAGAGAAATAATCGTGACTGCGCAGCGGCGATCAGAGTCTCTGCAGAAGGTCCCGATCGCGGTGACAGCCATTACGCCCGAGACGATCGAAAACGTCAATATTACGACTGTCGATGATATCGAAGCCGTTACTCCGGGGCTGGTATTCGATAACGGGTATCTGTTCCCACAAATGTATATCCGCGGCATTGGTGTTGTTACCAGCACGCCAGGGCTTGAGCAGCCCGTCGCGCTTTATGTCGATGGGTCCTACATGCCCCGGTCAAACGGAACGCTGTTCGATATGCTGGACGTAAGCTCTGTTCAGGTTCTGAAAGGACCACAGGGCACTCTCTACGGACGTAACGCCACGGGGGGCGCTATCCTGGTAACCACTGCCGATCCAACCAACCAGCTGGAAGGTAAGGCGTCAGTCGAATATGGCAGGTTCAACCATACCCGCCTCGAAGGCGTTCTGAACGTTCCAGCGAGTGACAGCGTGTCGTTCAGATTTGCCGGCCTTTATGCCCATGATGATGGGTTTGTGAAAAACCTGGCAACCGGGAAAAAGGTTCGAGGTACTGACGGATACACGCTTCGCGCCAAAATGAAGTGGGAGCCGAGCAGTGAATTTTCCGCGGTTCTGTCAGGCGAGTATCAGCACAATACAATTAAGTCCGGTGCTGCGGGACGACAGGCAGCTCCTGCTCCGTTCTGCGTGCCCTGCTTGTTCGGGGCTCCGAATGCGCCTGGATTTTATGAGGTAAGCGAAGACCTTACCGTTACCATCCCACAACGCGCAAAAAGCGTGGCCTTAAAGATGGACTATACAGGCGGCGATATTTCGCTGGGCAGTATCACGACCTATCGCAGCATCGACTGGGCGAGCGCGTCTGACGTTGATCACTCTGCCTTGTCACTACTCGGTTTCCGGGGCTGGTTCGGCGGCAAGACGTTCGAGCAAGACTTCCAGGCTTCCAGTTCGTTCGGCGGGATGTTCGATTTCCTCGTCGGCGTGCAGTATATTCATGACAGGGCTTATGCCCGTCAGACGTTGTTTGGTGGCCTGTTCGGAATTCCCAAGGACGTTCCGGAGATACAGCAAATCTACAGCGACGGAATCGTGACCACGGAGTCCGCTGCGATATTCGGCGAAGTCTACATCACGCCTGTCGAAAACCTCAGGCTTACGATTGGTGGCCGCTATTCCAGAGACCGGCGGCAAAACACCGCATCGGTTTCACCTTTGGGCCTGGCGTTTTTCGCACCGGCCGGATCGCCATCGACCTTCACCGAAAAGACCAAGTATAGCAAGTTTACGCCTCGTTTCGTCGTCGCCTATGATGCTGGAGCCGTGAACCTGTATGCAAGCTATACCAAAGGCTTCAAAGCGGGTGGTTTGACCAACCGTTACGCAGCTGGCGGTTCTCCGCTCGGTCAGGAGAACATCGAAAGCTATGAAATCGGTGCGAAGTTCGAAAGCCCGGATCGGCGTGCATCTGTAAACGTCGCTGCATTCCTGTATAATCACAAGGATGTGCAGGTGACGGTTGTCAACGCCGCCGCGGGTGGCAGCGTCAATACGAACGCCGCCAGTTCGCGCGGCAAGGGCATCGAAATCGAGTCCAGTTATCGTGCGAGCGACTGGCTGACCCTGACCGGTGGCCTTGCTTATCTCGATACGGAATATCGCAAATATGAAAACGCCACTGTGTTCCTCATTGCCACCGACGCAATGAACCAACCGATAGGATATGTGGCCGGTGCGGAAGACCTTTCGGGTTATCGCCTGCCCCGCGCGCCCAAATGGACGTTTACCGCCGGTGCAGACATAAACATACCTGTCGGATCGAGCTGGACGGCGCGATTGACGCCAAATCTCCGGCATACATCAAACTATGATTTCGTGATCGGCGCCGGTGGCCCTGCTCGAAACGACAAGCAACCGAATCTGACTATAGTCAATCTGTCGGGAGGTGTTGGACCTACCAACGGTAATTATGAGATTGGTTTCTACGTCGATAACTTGCTCGACAAGAAATACTACACTCATATCGCCACCAGCACATTCGGTTACGAGGTCTATGCGGCGCCTCCGATCACATACGGCCTCAGACTGAAAGCCCGTTATTGATCAATCGACGGCAGTAGCTGCTGATCAATGACGCATCCCTCTCAGCCGACCATCAGCAACCGAGCACCCTCGCGAGCTGATGGCCGGCTGAATATCATTTCTGCGGGTCCGCAACCGATATCGAAATCGGGGCTATCTCTGGCCTGGCGTTGCGCGTTCGATTTTGCCGCAAAGTCATGACAACGTCACGGGAGGACTAATGGCCGACGCGAAATCAGATCCGATGGACGTGGCGGATTATATCATCGTAGGCGGCGGCAGCGCCGGCTGTGTAATCGCGGCACGGCTGTCAGAAGATCCCGCAACCCGCGTCATCCTGTTGGAAGCAGGTGGCGAAGCCGGATCCTTCATGGTCCAGATGCCTGCAGGCTTCGCCAAGATGCTGCTGAACGACCGGTTCGATTGGCAATATGAGCAGCTTCCGGATCCATCAATCGGCAACAGACGATTCATCTGGTCGGCGGGCAAGATGCTGGGCGGCGGCAGCAGCCTGAACGGTCAGGTCTATATTCGCGGTACGCGCAATGATTTCGATCACTGGTTGCAACTGGGCGCCACGGGCTGGGGCTGGGATGACGTCTGGCCCTATTTTCTGCGCTGCGAACATTGGCATGGCCCGGCCAATCAGAATCATGGCAGCCATGGCCCCGTCGCCGTATCGCCCATGCGTGACCCCCATCCGCTCTGCGCTGTTTTCATGGACGCATGTGCGCAAGTCGGCCTGGGCGAACTGGAAGACTATAATGGCGGCGCAATGGAGGGCAGTTTTCTGACGCAGGCGACACAATTGGACGGTTGGCGCTGCAGCACGGAAAAGGCGTATCTTCGCGATGCGCGCAAACGGCCTAACCTCAGGGTGATTACGAACGCCGACGTCGAGACAATCATCATGGAGAACAGCCGGGCTGTCGGCGTTTCTTACAGACGCGACGGACAATATGAGACTGTTCGTGCGGCGCGCGAGGTGATCGTGAGCGCGGGAACTATGGGCTCGCCTGCCCTACTGATGCGTTCAGGAATTGGGCCAGCCGACAGCCTTCGCGAAAGCGGTATAGAAATAATCCAGGACCATCCGGAAGTCGGAGAAAATCTTCAGGAACATCCCGGGGTTACGCAAAACAAGTTTGTGAACCGGCCAACGATCAACAGTCAGTTGCGGCCGCATCATATCATGCGCGATCTTGTCAGGTTTTTATGGAACCGCACCGGCCCGTTAGGTGCTCCCGCAGTTCAGGCAATGGCAATGGTGCGCACCCATGACGGTCTCGAAGAACCCGATGCGCAAATCCATTTCCTTCCCCTCGCCTATAATGTGGAACAGGACACGATTTCATCGGCGGAGGCAGAAATGCCGAAGGAACCCTGTGTCAGCATTATCGCTTCGCTGACTCGTCCAAAATCTCGCGGCCGGATAAAATTGGGCGCCGACAAGCGCCCGGTAATAGATCATCAGCTGCTTGGCGATGAACGCGACGTTGCCTCGATGGTGAAGGCAATGAAGTTCGTAAACGGGGTTTTCGCAACCAGCGCAATGCAGCAAATCATTATCGGCGACCGGTCACCCGACCCCATTCCAGCAAATGATGAAGAGTGGACGCAATATATCAGAGACAAGGCTTTGGTCACATATCACCCCGTCGGCTCCTGCCGCATGGGTGCGGATGATCGCGCAGTGGTCGATCCGCAATGCCGCGTCCGGGGAATTGGTGGGCTAAGGGTTGCGGATGCATCAATCATGCCGCGGATAACCAGCGGCAATACCAATGCAACGGCCATCATGATCGGTGAGAAGGTAGCTGAGACAATCCGTTCGGGACGCTGACCTGTCTATGCGTCTTTCGATTTCGGCGATGCGGCCTGACCCAGCCCGACCAGCTCTTCGCCGCTGTCGCAAACCAGCTTGATCAGCGAAAGGTCCATATGTGTCACATCGGCAAGCTCAAGCGCGGCCTGTGCGTCCTTGACGATCATACCCCATAAATTTTCGCGCAAGGACGCTTCTGCTGGATCTGTTGCAGGATCCTGTTCCCGGCTCCAGAAGATCATCGGTCCGACATTGGCATCGGCGGTGTCGTCAATCGCCTGAATGAGACGCGGTAGGTCGGTCCCAGTGGCCTTAGCCAGCTGGGCCGCCTCATACCCCGCCCTCAGACATCCTACAGCAGCGACATTCCGGACGATCTTTGCGGTCATGCCCGCACCGGGGCCACCCATATGCGCGACATAACGGGCAAACCCCTCAAGTACGGGTCTGACCCTGTCGAGCGGCTCTTGATCGGCGCCCACCAGACAAACCATACCGTGATCCGCCGATCGCGCAGCCCCCATGACACCACAATCAATCAGCGTGACCCCTGCGGCATCCGTAACGGCGCGAATACGCTCAAGGTCGCTGAGCGCAACAGTGGCGAGCAGGACGATAATCTGATCCTTGTTGCCAGCCGCCAGAACGCCGTTCGGGCCGCGGAGAACATCAATCGCCTGATCGGCCGTAACGACCGCGATCAGGACGACATCGCATTTCCTTGCCAGTTCGATTGGCGATTGTTCGATCGGCGGCAAATCATCGCCCAGATTGTCTCGCACATCGTAAATTGCAGAGAGCAGCCCCTTTCGTTGCAGGCACAGTGCGACCCCTCGCCCGACCTGGCCTATACCAATCACGCCTGCCCGGACGGTGTCGCCACCGCGCGAGCCTTTGTCTTCTGGATGCGAAAGTTCAATGTTCATTGTTCACCACGCGTGACCGGATAACTTGCTTGTTGCCTTCCCATGCATCAATCGGGTGTCAAAAGAAGGCCGTTATCGCGGAAGAACTTGCGGCGGATGCGCTCTCCACAATTCTTCAGATTATCGGAGAAGCGCTGCTTCGATGCCTTACCGCCCTCTCGATGGGGATAGTCCGTCGAAAAACAATAGACATCTTCGAGATGCGGAAAGCGCTCGAAATAGCTCGCCACGTCTTCAAAATAGAATGGCGTAACCCGAACCTGCCGGTTCAGATACTCGGAAGGTTTCATCGACAGGAACCCTGACATGCGATCCTTGAACTGAGCGGACCATAGGTCCATCCGTTCAGCCAGAGGGCCAACCCAATTCGCGCCTACCTCGATAGACCCGATGCGTAGCTCCGGGAATCTCTCAAGAACGCCGCCCATGATCATGGCAGAGAGAAAGACCTCTGATGCGAAGCCCAAAGTCGAACCCCAATAGGGCTGGATTCCCAGTTCTAAAGACTGATGCGCGGATTTGAAGGCAGGAACATTGCGGTCCCATGCCTGCGATCTGAATAGCGGGAATTCCGTGCCGATATGGAATGTGAGAGCGGACTGCGAAGAGGATATCAGGTCCCAGAACGGGTCAAGCTCTGCATCGGCCGGAGACAATCCGGCGGGCGGGGTGCCATTGGGAATCACGAAAGCCCTGATGCCCTTGTCGATCAGGTGCTTGGTGTCTTTCAGCATCTGCTCGATGGA
>JAGREQ010000093.1 GCA_020446465.1 Novosphingobium sp.
AAGCGCGGCCTCGACTTCGGCGGAAAACACGTCGCGATCGACTGCAAGCGCCGATCCGGCGGGAACTTGCGCCTTTGCCGCCGCGGCCATAACCAGCGAACCGCACGCGCGCATTTCATGGTGGAGCAGGCCGACGGCGTTCTTTTTATCGTCGTCCGAGCGAAAGCTGTTCGAACAGACCAGTTCGGCGAGGCCGTCGCCCTGGTGCGCGGGGCTGCGTTCTCCCCCCATGCCGGCGCTCGCGCCGCGCATTTCGGAAAGCCTGACCCGTACGCCGCGCCGTGCGAGTTGCCATGCCGTTTCGCTTCCGGCCAGCCCGCCGCCGATTATATGCACCTGATACTTCATGGCGCAGCGCCTAACGCTTGTGCGCGGCCAAGGACAAGGCCAAAGCGTGATTGGTGAAAGGGGCCGAATGCCGGGACGTGCACTGATCGAACGCAGGCCATGGCTGCTCGCCAGCATTGTGCTGGCGATTGCATACTTCCTGCTGGAAGGCAGCCGCTTGCCGGGGCTGTACCTGATCGCGCTCAAAGGGCTGCCGGTTGCGCTGCTGGCGGTCTATGCACTGCTGCGCCATCAGGGTGTGGACGGACGCATGATCGCGGGGGTCATGGCGATTGGCGCGGCAGGCGATGTCGCCATGGAACTCGATCTGATGGCGGGGGGCGCAGCGTTCGCCTGTGCGCATCTGCTGGCAATCGCGCTCTTCATGAAACATCGGCGCGAACGCATTACGACCAGTCAGAGGCTGTTCGGCCTTGCCTTGCTGCTGGTGACGCCCGTGATTGCATGGTCGCTTCCGGCCGAGCGTGCGACCGCCCCGCTTGTCGCGGCCTATGCGCTGGTTCTGGGCGCGATGGCGGGTGCGGCGTGGACGAGCGCGTTTCCGCGCTACCGCGTCGGGCTGGGCGCGGTGCTGTTTGCCGTGTCCGATCTGCTCATCTTTGCGCGGCTTGGGCCTTGGGCCGACAGCGCGGTCCCCGGATGGACAATCTGGCCGGCCTATTACACCGCGCAGTTCCTGATCTGTACCGGGGTGGTGCAGACCCTGCGCCGTTGGTCGCTGGCGAAATAGTCCGCACTGTTGCGGGCTTGTTTGTCGGCCCGGTCAGCCAGTCAGGCGGCTCGCAGACAATTGCGGCCACAGCCCTTGGCTGAATAGAGCGCCATGTCGACGCGGTCTATCAGCCTGTCGCTCGATTCGCCCGCTTCGTATTCAACCAGCCCGCAACTGATTGTCAGCGTTATCGGCGCGGCATTCACGACCAGCATGGGTTTGGCGCTGACCGAGCGCACCAGCCTGTCGCACACGTTGGTAGCATATGCGAGGCGGGCATCGCGGATGAGCATGACGAACTCGTCACCGCCCAGTCTGGCGATGATGTCACGCGAACGCACCGATCTTTGCAGAATTCGAGTCAACCGGATCAGGGCCTCGTCGCCGGTGAGATGGCCGAAGGTATCGTTGATCGCCTTGAACTGATCCAGATCGATCAGCGCGAGGCAGAACCGGGGCTTCTCCTGCGCCATCGCGTCGGCGAGGTGGTCCATGAACCCGGCGCGATTGAGAACTCCGGTCAGCGAATCGGTGTGTGCCACTTCGAGCAGGCGCAGGTGTTCGCGTTTTCGCTGTGTAACTTCCGTAATAGTGGCGAGTGCGCCGCTGAAGGTGTCATCGGCTTCGTAGACCGCGGTGAACACCGCTTCGAGGCAGCGACCATCGTCAAACATCAACTCGCACCGTGCCGGTGTCTCCGGCTCATCAAGTGCAGCGATATAGGCTTGCAGACAAACGTCACCATGACTGCCGAAGATGTCCTCCAGCGCCATTTCGCGCATCTCGTCCGGCTGCTTTGCAAACATCCCGGTCGTCTGGCCGGCGGCCTTGGTACAGCGGCCCGCCGGATCGAAGCTGAGCAGCGTGACCGCAGAATTGCGCGACAGCAGTTCGATCATGCGTTCATCTTCGTGCAGGCGCGCGATCAGGTCGCGCTTGACGGTGAGTGTTGCCGCGACGGGCATGTTCACCAGGACCAGGCATGCCAGATAGAATTGCAGGAACAGGATATGGCCTTGCGGATCGGTATCGATCATCGCAATCGGTCCGGTCCCTTGCAGCGAGGCCCGGATACCCGCCAAGGCGATAATCAGTACCGACGTACTGGTGCCCAGCCAGCCAAGCCGGAATGTCACGAGCATCAGTGGAATGAACGGCAGGAACAGGAGCGGTAGCCGGGTCTGCAGGAAGATGGCGGTCGATAGCGCCACGAACACATGGAGCAGTGCGCCCTCGATCAGGCCTGCCGACGACCGGCCATGAAAACAGCGGGCGTAATCGCCGTCGAAAAGGCTGAAGAAGAACGGTGTGAACAGGATGAGGCCAAGCGCGTCGCTACAGTACCATAACGTTTGCGACTGAACCAAATCCTGTCCGAAAAGGCTGCTTGCCGTGGCCGCACCCAGCAGTGAGCTTGCCAGCGGCGCAACGACGCCCGCCCAAAGCAGAAAGGCCGTCAACGACATGCGGTCAACGAACAGTTTGCCGGTCCTGCCTACCTGTCGGTGAAGCGCCCACGCGACGATCGCGATCTCGACGATGTTGGCCAGTCCGAAAAGGGCGGGGCCAAACACCGCGCCGCGGGCGATGATGTTGGCGAAAACATTGCCGGCGAACGCCATCAGCAAATACCGGTGCCACTCGTCTTTCCGGGACAACAGAAGGATCGCCACGATGGCGGCATTTGCGGGCCAGGCGGCGGCTACGCCACCGCTTCGGGTAGTCAGCGAAATTGCCAGTGCCGCCAGCAAGCAGTAAAGTACTCCCCCCGCCAGCGGCAGTCGCCAGACGCGCCAATTGACCTTTCCCGTCACCAAAGATGTACGAACCGCGACCATGATCACGAAGGGCTAGCCCAACATGGTTTACTGATTGTAAACCGCAAGGTCCAAAATAACCCGTAAATGTAACCTTTTGCGGGTCTGGAAATGGATCGCGTCAAGGAAGTTACGTCAACTTTCGCACATACATCTTGGGTGCTTTTGCCTAAATATTTGCGCGATACTGGTTTTCATGACCCTAAAGAGTGATTTGGGCTATGGAAAACGCATCGTAGAAACGCGCAATGGCCCATGGCCAGGGATCAGGCGCTTCGTCAGGGAAACGGGACTGTGACAAGCATTGTTTCGTTTGGAATTATCCTGTTCCTGTCCGGGGCCGGAATTCTTGCGGCCTGCGTTGTCGGTCGCTCGATTTGGGCCGCAGGAATTCGAACTTCCCGCCTTCGCCGGGCGCTCGCCGCTGCCCTGCGCGGTACTCCCGTAACGTGGTTCGATGGGCTGACCGCATCCGCCGCGCAGGTCGTCCCGTTTACGAGAAGTCACGCCAAACCCCAGTCGGTATCCGGGGGCATGCCGATCGCTGCCTGACTTGTTAAGGCGGGGGCACTTGATTTATGCTTGGGCAGAACAGCCGCTGGTGATTTGCCGACATCCGCCCTGGTTCTTTGCTGGCAGGCGGGGAGTACGATGCCTACCGTCGTCATTGCCGATGACCATCCGATGTGTCGCAAGGCGACATTGCTGGCGCTCGCACCGCTTTCTGGCGACTATTCCTTCAAGGAAGTGGAAACGATGCGAGGTGCGCGCGGGGTCGCGCAGGGCGCCGCGCTGGTCATTCTGGACCTCATGCTGCCGGATATGTGGGGTCTTGCCGGGCTGCTCGAACTTTGCAACGTCGATGATCCCCCGCCGGTTCTGGTCGTGACGGGTCATGACAATGCCGAATATGCCGAACTGACGAAGGCGTCGGGGGCAGCCGGGTTCGTATCCAAGAATGCAAGCCTCGATGTGCTTGCGTCAGCGGCAAAGGCTGTCCTGTCTGGCAAGAGCTGGTTCAGGGATGACGGTGACGGCCATTTGGTCCGGTTTGCCGGGCAAGCCGGCGATCGTACGCTGGCGGAAAAGCTGCGCTCGCTCAGCAAGGCGGAACGGCGCGTGCTTGCGGCGATGAGCGATGGCAGCCTGAATAAACAGATTGCTCATGACCTTGATCTTTCGGAAATCACGATCAAGCAGCACATCAAGGCGATTCTGCGCAAGACCGGGGCGACAAACCGCACGCAGGCGGCGCTGATGGTGCAGTTTTTTGCCGATCAGACTCGCTTGCAGGAAGCCTTCGAAAGCGGGAAAGTGCCGGGTGTCAGCGGAGACTGGTGATCGGCAGTGGTCGCCCCGCAGGCTGGTCGCGATCTGCCTGATCGCCGGTTCGGCATATTTTCTGCTCAGCTATCTTTCGATCGCGCTAACCAGCCGGAATGCGGGCGTTGCATCGGTTTGGCCGGGCAACGCGCTGATCGTGGCCGTGATGTTGCTGCCCAGCGCGCGGGGGGCCTGGTCGTGGTTGCTGCTGTCCACCCTCACCGCGAATATCGCCGTGAACATAGTGCTTCGCGGCACGGTTTCCGGCCCGGTCCTGTTCGGATTGGCGAACTGTCTTGAAATTCTGATCGTAGTGCTGGGGCTGCAAAGGCTGACCAAGGATGGCGGAGGACTGTTCAGCCAGCCCAATGCCGCCTGGTCGTTCGCGCTGTGGGCGGGATTGATCGCCCCACTGGCCAGCGCCATTCCAGGCGCGGCGATCGCATCTTCGTTTATCGGTCAGAACTTCACCGAATCGTTGGGCATCTGGTATGGGTCCGATGCCATCGGGTTGATCCTGTTTACGCCGTTCTTCTTCAGCCTTGTGAACGGGGAATACCTGAAAGCGGCGAGGGAGATGTCCGGCAGAGACAGGCTTGAGGCCATTGCGCTGCTCTTGCTGGTGTCGCTGTCATCCCTGGTTTTCCTCCAGCGTGCGTTCCCTTTGCTGTTTCTGCCGTTCCTGCCGCTGTCGCTGGTGACGTTTCGTCTTGGCTGGCTCGGTACAAGCGTTGGTCTCATCATTGTCTCGGTGGTCGGCACCGTTGCAACCGTTTCGGGTACGGGGCCGGTCATGCTGATCGATGGCAATGTGCTGGAACGAGAGCTGTTTCTTGAAATTTTCATTACCAGCCTGCTGCTGCTCAATCTGCCGGCGGCGGTGGCGTTGACAAGCCGGCGTGAATCGATGTTGGCGCTTCGTCAGGCGAATGGAAAACTGACCGAGGCCAACCTTGCGCTGGAACGGTTCGCCAGCATCGCTTCGCACGATCTGAAAGCGCCGGTCCGCCATGTGTCGCTGTTTGCCGACGCAATCCGGGAAGAGAACGGCGCAAGACAACCGATCGCGACGTACGCGACCAATATCGTCAAGGCTGCGAGCGATATGAACCGCATCATCGAGGCGCTGTTGATGTTTTCCAAGTCGGGCTTTCGCGAGCCGCGAAATCAACGCTTCGCCGTCGCGCCATTCATGGAGGAATTGCTGGGCAGCCTCAGCCGGGACCGTGAAGAGGCATTGGCGGAGATTGCCGTTTCCGGCGCGGCGGGAACGCTCTTTGCGGACCGCCAGCTGGCGTTGCAGGCCTTGCGCAATGTCGTGGCTAATTCGATCAAATACGTACCGAAAGGAACTCCACCCGTTGTCCGCATAGCGGTTGGCCGCCCGGCACCCGACATCGTGCAGTTCGACATTCGCGACAACGGGATCGGGATCGACCCGCGTTTTGCCCACGATGTGTTTCTGCCGCTGCGCAGGTTGCACGGCGCGGATAGTGGATATGAAGGTGTGGGGCTGGGCCTGTCGCTGGTCAGGACAATTGCCCGTGCGCACAACGGAGATGCCCGGATCGATGAGACGTTCGCCGGTGGGACGCGGATGTTACTGAGTTTCGGCAATCAGCGGTCCGTGCGCTAGATCCCGTCGCGACCGCATCAGCTCAAATTTGCGGCGTTGCGATGCGTTCCACGATATAGCGGGCCAGTTCCCGATACCCGTCCAGCGAGGCAGGCTTGGTGCGAAAGTCCGTCGCGCCGGCATCCAACGAACGGCGCCTGTCGTCGTCGTCGGTGGAACTCGTCAGGACGACGATCGGCAAATCAGGGATAGAGCGAGCCTGAATCTGCTCCATGAATTGAAAACCGTCAATCAGCGGCATCCGCAGGTCCAGCAGCAGCAGATGGGGGCGTTCGCCCGCTTCCAGACGGCCAAGCGCAGCCTCGGCATCCTGCTGCAGGACCAGTTTGACGCTATCACTGACCTTGCTGAGCGCGTGCGAGAGAATGTCAGCCTCGAACTGGCTGTCATCCACCATGAGAACTTCTTGCTTCATAAGCCTACCGGTTGGTCATCGGCACTCGCAAACGTCTGCGGAACGCGCGATTGGATCATGCGCAGTGGAGATTTGCTAATTTGTCGGGAGCCTGTTGGCAATTCACCATTTGGGGTCAATGCGCCATCGGGCGATAGCGCGCCGGCTGCGATCGGCCGGGTGAGCTGCAAGTGGATGTGCGGTTGTCGCGGACGGGGATTGGCCGGGGCTGATGCTATCCGGTTAGTGCGGTCAGGTCAGGCCAGTAATTGTCCGCCCCGCGGGAGACGATGCCTGCACCCAGCTGCGCGGCCCAGTGCGCATCGGTGCCGAACTCCGACCGCCATGCCCACAACCGGCGGGTGAAGGGGTGCAGCGCATATTCCCGCGTGAAGCCAATCGCGCCGTGGACCTGGTGCGCCAGCGCGGTGCCGGCGCCAATCGCCCGGTTGGCGCGCAACTTGGCCGCCGCGATCTCGTAAGGGGCAGAACCGCGTGCCATCGCCTGTGCCGCGCCCATCGCCGCGCAATTTGCCGCCGCCGCTTCGCAGGCGAACGTGGCAAGGCTTTGCTGCACTGCCTGGAACTTGCCAAGCGGTCTGCCGAACTGTTGCCGTTCGTTGGCATAGCTGACCGACATCGCCAGAGCCGCGTCAAGCGCGCCCGCGATCTGCGCGACGCGCGCCAGCGCGCCCAGCGCGAACACATCGGCTTCGACCGGCGTTACCGGATGGCCTGACATCGTCACCGACGGGCGTGGCTCTCCGGCAAGGTTATTGTGCGGCGCTGCTATCAGGCCGTCCATGTCGAACACCATCCCACCGCCGCCGGGGGCCGGAGCGACGATATAGTCCGCGCCATCGCCGTGGCAGATGCCCGATACGGTGCCGGTAAACGCGCCGCCCGCGATCTGGCCGTCGCTGGCGCTCGCGATGGTGCCACGTCCATCGGCGCGACAGGCAAGTGCGGCGGCGATCGCGGCTTCGGGAACCGGCAGCGCAAGCGCGTGGAACCCCGCGAGCCTGAACACGACCAGCGCATCCTCCCAGCTTCCCCCGAACCCGCCCCGGCTTTCGTCGAGCAGCAGGCCGGTAAGCGCGACCTCCTCAATCGTGGACCAATGGGTATCGGTGTTCGCTTCGGGGCCAAGCCCGGCGAACAGGTCCGAGGCCATGTCGGCCAGCATGCGTTGTTCGTCGCTCATCTCAGGCCAAGCCCCCGTGCGATAATGCCTTTCAGGATCTCGCGCGTCCCCCCACGCAGCGAGAATGACGGCGAAATCTGCAACAGGTTGCCCAGCACCAGACCGAGCATTTCCGGCCCCGCCGGATCGACTTCGGCGGCGGCCTGCACAGCTTCGGGCAACGCCTGTTCAAAGGTATTGCCCAGATCCTTGACCACCGTGGCTTCGAGTGCGGGATCCTGCCCTTGCGCGATCTTGCCGGCAACCGACGCGCTCATCAGCCGCAGTGTCCAGGCATCTGCGGCAAAGCGGGCGACCAGCGCGCGCAGGCTTTCGCTGTCGTGCCGTTCGGCAAAGCGGATCAGTTCGGTCAGCAGCAGCATCGAGGAAAGATACCGCTCCGGCCCTGCGCGTTCGAGCGAGAGTTCGGCCGTGGCCTGCATCCACCCGTCACCTTCGGTGCCGACCAGCGCG
>JAGREQ010000094.1 GCA_020446465.1 Novosphingobium sp.
CTTGGCCATGACCGATCGGGTCGCCGGGTCTATGGACGGAGCCACGGAAAGGATTTGCCCGCCTACCTTGGCCGGATCGCCGCCCGCGACCGGCACCGAAATATCCACCACCATGCCCGGCCGCACCTTTGCAGAAAGCCGTTCCGGCAGTTGCAGATCAACCAGATAGGAACGGGTATTCTCGATCACGAAAGGTGCCGTCATCCCGTCCACCGGGCCGCCAGTATCAATGGCCACATGCGAAATGCGACCGCCGATGGGCGCGCGCAGTGTCATCGTGCCATCCGAACCGGCCCCCGCCAATGACACAAGCCGTTGACTTTCCGTTACAGAGGCGCGCGCCTGCTGTGCCGCTGCGCGCGCTTCGTCGACACGCGCCTGTGCGATAATGCCTTCGCTGGCCAATTGTTCCAGCCTGCGCGCGCGGGAATCGGCATTATCCAGTTCGGCGCGGGAGCGGGCGAGATCGCCGCGGAATTGCACCGGTTCGGCAGCGCGGACCAGAGCGAGCGCCTGCCCTTTCCGAACCGCCTGCCCTTCGATTACGTAAACCCGCACGGCAACGCCCGGAAATGGCGATGTCACAGCCACACGAGCCTGTGGAGGCAAGGTGATCTGCCCTGGCACGGTTCCCACCGGGATGCTGTCCGCCACTTCGGCCTTTGCCGTGGCAATTTCCAGCTTTGCCAGCGGGTCGTCCGTTTTTGCGGATGGTGTGGCGGCGCTATCTTCAGGGCCACCAGAGCAGCCAGTCATGATCGGAATAACCACCAGCGTGGCACAGGCAAGATGACGCATGAATCGCATATTCAGGGCGCATACCACGCAAAGCTGACAGCAACTTGTCAATTTGCCAGCTTGTTGTCAGCTTTCTGCGTATAGTGGGACTGACCCATATGGCTGTTGGAGCATCCATCCCTTGCGATTGCTGTTGGTTGAAGACGATGTGGAACTTGGCCCGCGCCTTGCGGGGCGGCTGCGTTCGGCTGGGTTCGCGGTCGATCTGGCGTGTTCGAAAGATGAGGCCGAAAACTGGCCTGACCTTGACAAGATGAGCGCCATCATTCTTGACCTGAGGCTACCCGATGGCGATGGCCTGGACGTGCTGTGCGATTGGCGGAAATCAGGTGTGAAAACGCCCGTGATTATCCTGACTGCGCACGGTAGCTGGCAGGAAAAGGTGGAAGGCCTCAACACCGGAGCAGACGATTTCGTTGTTAAACCCGTGCGCTTCGAAGAATTGCTTGCGCGCCTTAATGCGCAGTTCCGGCGTCAGGGGAATGCACGATCAAGCAAACTGGAAGTTGGCGCACTGGTGCTCGACCCGCCCACTCGTAATGTGGAACTTGCTGGCGAGGCGCTATCGCTTAGCAAGCAGGAATTTCGCCTGTTGCTGCTTTTCATGCGCCGCGCGGGGCAGGTGCTGTCGCAAGCCGATATTCTTGAAAACCTTTACGAGCTGGAAGCCGAGCGCGAACTTAACACCGTTGAGGTTCTCGTCGGGCGGCTAAGGCGCAAGATCGGCAAGCAGCGGATCGAGACCCTGCGCGGCATGGGCTACAGGCTGGTGGCATGAGCCTGAGCCTTTCCATTTTCCGGCCCAGCAGCCTGCGTTTGCGCTTTATGATCGCCATCACGCTGTGGGTCATGCTGGGCGTTGGCACGATCTGGTGGTCGGCCACACGCGTTTTTACCAGCCATGTCGAGGCGAGCTACCACGAAGAGCTGGAGGTTCATGTCCATGAACTGATACGCCTGACCCGGCTCGACGATGAAGGCAACCCCACGTTGACTCGGCCGCTTTCCGATCCGCGTTATGAAGATCCGCTGTCAGGGTTCTACTGGCAGGTCTGGGGGCCGAACGGGAAAGTACTGCATTCGGCTTCGATGACACATGGTGAATTGCGGCATGACATCGCCCATTCCACCAAAGTCCTGCACGATCTGGAGAAAGGTCCGACCGGCCCGGCGATTACCTATGGGGTTGAGACGCGCAACCCCGATGGCACGCAGGTGCATTACGTGATCGCGACCGATCAGGCGGAACTGGATCGCCTGATCGACGAGTTTACACGTGAACTGACGCTTTGGCTCGCCGTGCTTGCGCTTCTGCTGCTCGGATCAGGAGCACTGATCATCCATTTCGGGCTACAACCCCTGACACGGCTGGGTCAGGCCGTCGGCCGCCTTCGCAGCGGGGGCGCAGAGCGGCTTGAAGGTGACTACCCTGCGGAAATCGCACCTGTCGTTACCGACTTCAATGCCTATGTTGGTCAGAATACTGACATGATTACCAGGGCGCGCGTGCAAGCTGGCAATCTCGCGCATAGCCTGCGCACACCGCTGGCCGTGATCATGGACGAAGCGGATCGCCTGTCAGGAGTGAACGAAGCAAAGGAAAGCGCCGAAGTCCTGCTGGCCCAATCCGCGCTGATGCAGCAACAGATCGACTATCAACTGGCACGCGCGCGATCCACCGCAGGTGTTCGTATTCCGGGCAAGATGGCTGAACTTCCCGAACTGGTCGTCCCGATCCTGAGCGCGATGCGGCGATTGCATCCCGATGTGGCGTTCAAGCTGAACCCCGGTGGAATCCACAGGATCAGCGTGCCAGTCGACCCGGTGGATTTATCCGAA
Organism: Novosphingobium sp.; assembly: GCA_020446465.1. GTDB lineage: Bacteria > Pseudomonadota > Alphaproteobacteria > Sphingomonadales > Sphingomonadaceae > JAWKXU01. The sequence goes on from JAGREQ010000094.1 coordinate 2,638, forward strand.
CTCCTGTCTATCCTGATCGATAATGCAGGCAAATTCGCAAGCGGTCAGGTGACGGTAACCTGCCATCACGACCCGGCCGGAATGACAACAATTACCGTGTCAGACGATGGCCCCGGCATGAAGGAACACGAGATTACGAAAGCGTTCGACATCGGTTCGCGCTTCGACCCTGCCAAACCCGGCAGCGGTCTGGGGCTGGCAATTGGCAAGGATATTGCCGAAGCTGCCGGAATTTCCTTGAAGTTGCGCAATACCGTTACCGGATTTGAAGCAGTGTTGAGCCTGCCAAATAAAACAGGTTCATGACGACTCGTTCGAGACTTCAACCAGCTACGGGATGCGTACATGAGAGGGAAGGCTCCTTCTCAGGCAGGTGATTTCAAATAAAGCGTGAAGCTGCTGCGATGGATGTGGCAAACGACAACTTTCCTCGCGTTATTTTGCCGATTCCTGACCGACCCTTTTGTCCCCCATTGCCCTCATTCCCGGCGTTGATTTACGGCAGAGCGGTGCCTGAGCGGCGCTTGCGATGATGGCGCGGGCGAGCGCCTGGGCGATTCCGGCATTTTCTTGCCCCCCGCCACACCAACCCATGTCTCCAGCCATGCAAGATAGTCATGGCGTGCCAGCACGAGAAAGCCCTTGCCCGCGCGGGTGACGGTGATGAGGTCATGGTCCGAACGCCGGGTGATCGCAGCAGACTTGCGGCGGATGTGGGCGATATCGATCCGCACCCGGCGCCGGGGATAGCGCGCTCTATGCAACTTCAGCACGGGTCTGCTCGATCAGCTCTGCCACCCAGTCCTCATGCCATTCACCCCGGTCGCTTTCGATGCTGATCCGGGGACGGGCACTGCAGGGCAGCTGGTTCCAGTATTTCTCTTTCCATACCTCCACCGGCGAGCCGGGCTTCAGGCGCGGGAAGTAATGCACTGTGTCCGATATGCCGGTAATGATCTGCATCAACCGGTCATCGCGCCAGGAGACATCGATATGACAGGTGTCAAAATACTGGCTGGCTTTGGCAAGGTGAGCACAGATGTTCGCCATCGGATCGGCCCCGTCCCACGAGGATGCCTTTTCCCACTCCTCTTTTTCCAGTCGGGGCAGGCTGACCACCATGTAGGGATGCGGGTCTGTCATATTCCAGTCCCTGGCGGTCGGGGGATCGAACAGCGTGGCGGGCGCCCCGGTGGGTTGGAAGCCAAGGCTGGTGAGCCGGTCCATCAGCAGCGTGTCTGCGGGGCAGGTGTCGATCACCAGCACCCGCTGGCCCTCGGCCTTGTCGGCAAGCGCCTGCTCGATCGTGAACATGGTCTTGCCGGTGCCGCCATCGAGCGATTGCATGGATGAAATGTGCATGGTGTTTCTTCTCTGGTGCTGTGCCGGTTGGGGGGTGATGCGACCGGGCCTGAATGCCTCAAAACCTGTAATCAGATTGGCATAGGTGGGGTGGATGCCGGCTGTCTGCATCGTGAGGTAGTACATACGGATCATGATGTGCTCGTCTGGCCGCCCGGCAGGGTCTTCGATCACCCATTGATCGTGGTCCCGCGTGATGATCCCCGCGCCGCTTGCGTGCATCTGCGAGAGCGCCGGGAGAGCCAGTCCCCAGGCTGACACAAGCAGGGTGTCTGGGGCAGGCACCTGCCCGAGCCTGGCCGCGCAGTTGACGAGCAGCTGCGACGTCTTCTGCATCGGGTAACGAACAAGCACTTCCCAAACGCCGATCATCCAGTTCGTCATGGTGGGTGCGCATCCGGCCTTCCCGGTCTCATCCGGCATGAAGCAGGGAACCAGCGCTGCGCTCAGCGAAATCAGATCATCGCCGATGGCGACCAGCAATTGCGCCGGATCAGCGCGGGCAAAGGCATCACATGCGAGAGCATGCTGGGCCAGATCCGATTTGCTTTCGGATTTCTCCAGCTGTGCCATGCGCTGTTTCAGCGCTTTCTTCCATGTCAGCGCTCGCATGGATAACGTCCCCCATCTGGCCCCAATGGCGGTTTCAGTTCATTGAGACGGAACCAGCGTGCATCGCGTGACCGGATATAGACGATCTGGACGAGATCGCCTTTGACGGTGAGGACCGGGCCGCAGTTGGTTTCAGTGCCTGCGCGGACCGAGCCGCGCCATTTCCTCAGCCGCTCCTCCTCGCGGGCGGCGGCTTGTTCTGCCCTCTGGCGCTCCTGTTCACGCGCCCGGGCACGCTGTTCCTGCTCGCGGTCCAGCACGGCCTGTGTCGCCACGATATCGGGGCTGAACAGGACAAGCGCCCAGCGCTCCCAGTCATTATCGTTCCGAACAAGCAGCATGCTCATGGCGCGATATTTGGAAGCCATGCAGATCTCGGTCGCGCCCCAGGTAAGCTTCATACGATTGCGGGTTGCCTGTCGATAACCACCACCCTGCAACTCGAGCGTACCGCCTTTGGCCGTGCATTCGGCTCTGAAGGCTTCAAGGGCATCTACAACGATCTTTTTGGGTTTGCGGCCGTTCTTCTTGTGCCGATCATAAAAGCGGTGATCGAACACGAAGGCACGGTTCTCCCAGTAGGGGGTTTGTTCCGTGGCGGTTTCCAGCGTCCCCTTGCTCGAAACGAACTTGTAGGGAATGTCATCGGATGGCGGCAGGTCGGCCATGAAGTCGCGAATGACAGGGGCTGTATGCTGCGGCGGCGCATCTTCTGCGGCCTTCGCTGCCGCGCCGAGGGTGACGCTGCCGACCACACCGAGCAGCGCCAGGGTCATACATGATAGAAATGCAGTTCGTCGGGCCAATATCCTCGCCTCCTCAATAGATTGGAGGCGGACCCAAGCCGGGTGTTCGTAACCTTGGCTTCCGCAAAGGCGCTGCCGCCTTTGGGCAGAACCTTGGACATACGCGACAGCCACCCGGCCAGATGGAAAATCTGACCGGCCGGAAGCACTGAGGTTACGACGCCTCACCTGCGGGACTGACCGACAGGCGCAATTTTGTTAGCCCAAAACAGGATACAGGTGAAGGAAATTATTGCCGCGTGGGTGATGTACAAGTAGCTGGAATCGATCAGTTTGATGGCGGTGCCTGCTCAATCAACCGGGCCGCCTTCAGATCGTAGGCGTAATCGGTGATCGAGCCGTCCCGGATCTTTTCCACCGCTTCATCAATGACGAACAGTGGCACAAGGAACCATTCGCGCGGGGTGACGGCGTGGCCGAAACGGTCCTGAATGGCGATATCCAGCCTGGCTGTCCCGAAGAGCCGGTGGATGAGCTTTTCCAGCCTGCTTCGGTTGATATTGAACAGCTCGTAAGTCGCGACCACCTCGACATCGGCCATCAGGAATGTCGGGTCCAGCTTTGCATTGGCGATGCGCTTGTCAACGTCGCCGCCTGTCACGCCGATCTTGTGCAATACGTCGCGATGCCGGGCAATGCGCGGATCATCGGACTTGCTGCGCAGAACATAGATCGTGCCGCTTGCCTGATCATCGTCACTGCTTTCGTCGGCAAACAAGGGACCGGCAGACGGTTCGGTGATGCGGCGGCCTGCCTCATCCTTGTAAAGTGCGCGCTGGAGCGAGCGGAGCAGCAGATCGCTTTCGGTGCCGTTGGAATAGATCACGCGCAGCCGGGCATCGGTTTCGCCATTGGGCGCCTTGATCGGCTCACCCACCATGGCGACATAAGCCATCTGCCCACCCAGGATGAAAAACTGGCCCCGGGTGATATCGGCCTTGAGGAACCCGGCATCTTTCACGAAAGGGCGTGTGGTCCTGGTCCCGGCATCCAGATCAGCCTGCACAGTATCGAACAGCGGTTTGAAGCTGTCGAAATCCTCGCACCGTTCGCGATTGGCGATTTCTTCGGCGGCGCGCTTTTCACTGGCGGAGCGGACGTGGCGCAGCTGCGTGATGTCATCGCTATCTGCCATGCCTTCCAGTTCGGCCAGCAGTTCATCATCGTCCATGTCGTCAGCGGGCGCGGGTTTTGCGGGCTGGTCGGTCGATAGCAGCCCCTGATGATCCATCGGCATCAGCAGTTCATGATATTCCGTCAGGGCGCGCAGACGGTCGAGCCGCACGGCATAGAGTCGCTCGAAAATATCGCGCTCCTCACCATGCAGCGGGGCGCGGCCATGCTGCTGGGCAAAGCGCTGGATATCTTCAAAACCGGCGATGACGCGTTCCTCTTTGGCGGAACGCTGCACCTTCTTTTCCGGCGGCGCGAAATCGGCCAGTTCACCGGCGAGTTCGTCCAGATCAGCCGTCATAGCGGCCTTCCTTCTTGAACCGCATGAAGGCCGTTGCCCCTTCCGCCAGACGCTTTTCCCAAGCATCGGCGGCGTTGACCGCTGGCAGGCGTCCGCGTTCCTTCTTGAAGCGGGCGGCCCGCACGGCCAGTTCCTTGGCCTCGTCAGGGGTGAGGCTGGTGCGCTTGGCGGAAATGGCGGCGGCAACCTGCTTCAGGCTGTCCTCGCTCATGGTCCGGGCAAGGATGGCATAGGCTTCACCAAACGGGTTGATGCGGTCAATCAGGTCAATATCCAGTTCGCGGACGTCCATGGCGAACTTGCGCACGCCATCGATCAGCGCGGTGTTGAGACCCGGTTCGCCATCATCACCGGCAGCAATACGCGCGGCCTGCTGGGTGAGGTTGAGCGCGGCCACGGCATGCTGGCGCACCGCTTCCTGGTCTTCCTCGGCCAGATCGGGGTATTTGTCCTTGATGATCTTGCCCATGCGCAGCTGGGTCAGCTCTTCGGGCACCAGATCCTCGTCAAACAGACCGCGTTCGATTGCGGGCTTGTCCTGCACGAAAGTGGCGATCACCTCGTTCAGATCTTCCTGACAGATGCGCGCGGCTTCGGCACTTTTAGGTTCGGCCAGCCCCTTGATCTCGATCTGGAAGGTGCCGCGTTCCTCGTTAAAGCCGACATTGCAGCGATCCTTGTCATAGCCGCCAGTGCCATAGTCGAAATCGGGGTCCGCAACGCAAGTGGGCGTCTTGGGCTTGAACTCGAAACGCGGGGCCAGCACCTGTTCCATCAGCAGGCTGGCGGCAATGGCTTTGAGCGTATCGTTGATCGCTTCGGTCACGACGCTTTCAGAGGCATCGGGTTCGGCAATCAGATTGGTGAAACGGGCGCGGGTCTTGCCCGGTGC
>JAGREQ010000095.1 GCA_020446465.1 Novosphingobium sp.
TCTTGATGCCGAACAGGTCGATACGCTGGCCGCCCGTCACTTTTACCGTGCGGGCCTTGTACTTATCCGCCGCATCAGCAATCGCGCGCAATTCATCGGGGGTCGTCAGCCCGCCCCACATGCGCGGAACGACTGAATAGGTGCCATCTTTCTGGATATTGGCGTGCAGCCGTTCATTGACGAAGCGGCTCTTCTGGTCGTCTTCATATTCGCCCGGCCAGGCGCAAAGGAGATAATAATTAAGCGCCGGGCGACAGGACGCGCACCCTTCGGGCGTGGTCCAGTGCAATTCCTGCATGACTTGCGGAATTGCTTTCAGTTCCTTTTCCACGATCAGGCGGCGCACATCGTCATGGGTAAAACTGGTGCATTTGCACAGCGTCTTTGGCCCGGATTCGACTTCCCCACCCAGCGTGATCGCCAGCAGGCTTTCAACAAGGCCAGTGCAGGAACCGCAACTGGCCGAAGCCTTGCAGGTGGAGCGCACCGCATCGAGGCTATGTGCGCCACTGTTGATGCAGGAGACGACTGCGCCCTTGGAAACGCCGTTGCAACCACAGATTTCGGCATCATCCGAAAGGGCCGCAACGGCAGCGTTAGGGTCCGCGAGCGCACCCCCGGACGCGAAAGCCTGTCCGAAGATCAGGGCTTCCCGAATGTCGGAGATGTCTTCCCCTTTCTTGAGGAGATCGAAATACCAGTTACCATCGGCTGTATCGCCATACAGCACCGCGCCCGCAATCCGGTTATCCTGGATAACGATGCGCTTGTATATCCCACGCGAGGCATCGCGCATGACGATGTCCTCGACATCCTCACCCGCCGAAAAATCGCCAGCAGAAAACAGGTCTATGCCCGAAACCTTGAGCTTGGTGGACGTGACCGAACCTTCATAGCCGCTGGGGCTGCCGGTGGCGTGGTCCGCCAGTGCCCGGCACATATCCCAGAGCGGCGCAACAAGGCCGTAACAAGCCCCGCGATGCTGCACGCATTCGCCCACGGCCAGCACGTCCGGATCACTGGTGACCATGTGGTCATCCACCACAATGCCGCGCTCGACCTCCAGCCCGGATTCGCGCGCCAGGGCGACCGCAGGCCGGATGCCCACGGCCATGACGACAATGGCGGCTGGAATCTCGCGACCATCCTTCAGCCTGACCCCGGCAACGCGGCCATCGTCGGCCAGGATACATTCGGTGTCAGCCCCTGTAAGGATCGTCTGGCCGCGCCGTTCCAGCTCTGTCTTGAGCAAGTAGCCGGCCGCCTCGTCAAGCTGGCGTTCCATCAAGGTCGGCATCAGGTGAACGACGGTGACTTTCATGCCGCGCAGGCTGAGGCCATGCGCTGCCTCCAGCCCCAGCAAGCCACCGCCGATCACGACCGCATCGCCACCCTGCTGTGCGGCGGCGAGCATCTTGTCCACATCATCTAGGTCGCGAAACGTCACGACCCCCGGTAAATCAGCGCCGGGAACGGGAATGATAAAGGGATCGGACCCCGTCGCCAGAAGCAATTTGTCGTAGGGTTCCGCCCGCCCGGAGCGGGAAACGACCGACTTGTTGGCCCGGTCAATGTGGACAACCGGATCGCCCGAAACCAGCGTGATCTGGTTGTCGTCATACCAGCCTTGCGTATTGATGACGATTTCATCGAACTGCTTTTCACCGGCCAGCACGGGTGACAGCATGATCCGGTTGTAGTTTACGCGCGGCTCCGCACCAAAAATCGTCACGGCATAGCGGCCGGGGTCGCGGGCAAGAATTTCTTCCACCGCGCGGCAACCGGCCATGCCGTTACCAATGACTACCAGCTTTTCCCGTCCGCCGGGATCGCCGGACTTCGCTTTGAAACTCGCAGGTGCGTTCACTTTATCATTCCTCCGCCCGCATCGGGCCTTGCGAACGCGCACGCAAAAAAGCCGCCAAGTTTCGCCCCGAAGGGTTCAACTGGCGGCGCCATTGCCACGCATCTTTGCTAATCAAACGGTCTGCGTTGGATCACCCCACATCGGGTGACGCGATTGACCGCTTGAACAATGAATTACCCGATTCGGGCGGGGTGGGGCAAGTTTTATTTTGCACTGCAGCAAAAATTTTGCTGCCGCCCCCACCCGAGCAATTCCGGTTCTGGCTTTGATTACCAGCTCTTGTAAGGCAGAAACTTCCCGCTCATCGTTACTTGCACGCGGTCCCCCTTGGGGTGTTCGACTTTCTCGATTTCCATATCGAAATCGATCGCGCTCATGATTCCGTCGCCAAATTTTTCCTGCACCAGTTCCTTGAACGCTTCGCCAAATACGCCCGTAATTTCATACCAGCGATAGATGCACGGGTCTGTCGGCACTGTCTGGGCAAAGGTCTTGGTCGGATATTCTGCCAGAACGATGGCCGCTTCTGCAGGAAGATCAAGGAAATCTGCAACCTTTCCAGCGGCATCGGGTAACAGGCTGTTCATGCCAAGGCAGGCGGAAGTGGCGAACATTTCGCTCAGCCCTGCAACAGTGGCAATCTCGGACCATGTGATCTTTTTTTCGCGCTTTTTGGCACGGATCATCGCGGTAACATCAGCCTTGGTCATCATCGGACAGTCTCCTTGTTTGCTGCGGAACTTTGGGGTGATGGATGGTCCGGCGTACGCAACTGGGGGCGCGTCATCACCGAAACAGCAAGCGCAATCGCAAGGGCAGCGGCGACCGCCTGCCAGAATCCGACTGACCCGCGCATCAGCAAAGGGCGTTCTTCGGGCGTAAACAGCGCCCGGTTGGGATGGGAAAGATCGTAGATGAACTCCGACAACTCGCCATAGCGTTTCGCCGGATCAACCGCGACTGCCCGTGCCAGCGCAGCGTCCATCCAGGGCGGCACTGCGGGGTTCAGTTCAGCAGCCGGAATATAGCGCAAACGCCGCTGCGCCGCCGCCGTGCGGGCAGCACTGACACGCGGACCGTAAGGCAATGCGCCGGTCAGCATCTGGTAGGCGATAACGCCAAGCGAATAGATATCGCTGGCATTGGTTGCCTGATAGCCGAGGTAAAGTTCGGGCGCGCTATACTGCATGGTGCCCGCAAAGGCGCCATCATCGAAGGACAGACCCAGTTCTTCCAGCCCGGCAACCTGGGCAGAGCCGAAATCGATAATCCGTGCGGTGCCTTCTGCGTCGATCAGCACATTGTGTGGTCGCAAGTCGCGATGGACAATCTCGCGCCGGTGGAGCGCCTGCAGACCGCGGGCAATCTGCCCGATCATGGCGCGCGTTTCTTCGGGCGAGGCCGCGCCGTTATCATTCATCCATGTGTAAAGCGTCTGCCCTTCCACATAGTCACTGACGACAAAGGCATGGCGGCGCGGACCCGATGATGGCCCGACAGCCAGCAGGTGCGGATTATCGACCCGCCGCATGATCCATTCTTCCAGCAACAGGGCATTGACTGCATGGCTGTCATCCGCTGCCTCTGTCGATGGAACTTTCAGCGCCACACGCGCCCCGCTTGCCTTGTCCCGCGCGAGATAGACATGGCTGCGGCTACCGCTGTGCAGTTCGCGCAGGATGGCATAGCCTGCAAAATCTTCAGCCGGGCGCAGCAGTGGTGCCGGCGGCAAGACGCCTTCCGCGCCCATAAGGTCGGAAACGTCACCGGCAGCAGGAAGGCTCTCCACCCTCAACAACTGGACTGTGAGATTGTCGGGACTGCCAGCCCGCATGGCTCGCGCCGCAAGTTCCTGTGCAGCATCGTTGAGGTTCGGCTCTTTGGCGAGCACTGCCAGCACATCGGCATCCGACAGATATTCATGAACGCCATCGGTGCTGAGCATGAATGTCATGCCTGCATTGAGCGGCACTTGCCGATAATCGATGTCGATAGAGTTGTTCACACCCAGTGCGCGGCCAAGATAGCTTTTACCGCCGCCAAGGTTGACGCGGTGCGCTTCTGTCAGCGGTTCGATTGCATCATCGCCAATCAGCGCAATCCGCGCATCGCCCACATGGAACAGGTGCGCCGTGCGCGATTTCAGAACCATGGCGCTGAAGGTGCAGACCATGCCGCGTTCCCGGTTTTCATCCGTCACGCGGCCCGTCGCCCGTCGGTTCTGTGCATAGATCCAGCTGTTGATGGCGCTGATGACACTGGTGCCGGAGGTTTGCGCGCTCCACCCAGCCGACGTGCAATAATAATCCGCCAGGAATGTCTTTACCGCCGTTTCAGCGGCAACGGCCCCCAATGCGCTGGTGCTGATGCCATCGGCAAGGGCGACCACCACCCCCTTTTCCGCAAGGTCCGGGCCATCTGGCTGGACAGCGCCGTGAAAATCCTGGTTTTCCGCCTTGGTGCCCGCCTCCGACCACTGGCCGAGCGATATGGCAAGCTGGCTACGCATCAGCATATATCAATGACTTGATGGTCGAGGGCGGCTCTGTCCGTCAATGAACCACCCCCGGCCATGCGCGTCAGGCTGCAACCTTGAGGGCTGCAGGCTCCCGCTTCTTGGAAGTCCTCACATGGGTTGCGTAGATCGTCAGGCCGGTAAAGGTCAGCCCGCCGACAAGGTTGCCCAGAACTGTGGGAATTTCATTCCACCAGAAGTAATCGCTGATCGTAAATTCACCGCCCATCATCAACGCAGTGGGGAACAGGAACATGTTCACGATCGAATGTTCGAACACCATGTAGAAGAACAGCATGATCGGCATCCACATCGCCATGATCTTGCCCGAAACAGAGGTCGAGATCATGGCGCCGACAACGCCTGTGGACACCATCCAGTTGCACAACATACCGCGCACGAAGATCGTCATCCAGCCTGCCGCCCCATACTGTTCATAGCCCAGCGTTCTGGCGACACCGACACCGGCAAGCTTTGCGCCGACCTCGCTTGGTTCGGTGGAAAAGCCATACGTGAAGTATATCGCCATCATGAATGCCGTAGTCAGGGCGCCGGCAAAGTTGCCGACAAAGACCAGCCCCCAGTTGCGGAACACCCCGCCCCAGGTGCAGCCGGGTCGCTTGTCCCAGACGGCCAGTGGCGCAAGCACGAACACGCCGGTCAACAGGTCATAGCCAAGCAGATAAAGCATGCAGAACCCGACCGGGAAAAGAATGGCCCCGGCCAGCGGCTGGCCCGTCTGCACGTTGATGGTGACGGCAAAAGCCGCCGCCAGCGCCAGTGTCGCGCCTGCCATATAGGCACGCACTAACGTATCCTTGGTCGACATCAGGATCTTGGATTCCCCTGCGTCGATCATCTTCTGCGAAAATTCACTTGGTGCGAGATACGACATCGTCATCTCCTTTCGCTGCTGGTTGTGTGGGTTCGTCAGAACTTCACTTCGGCCTGGAGCCAGAACTTCTCGGTATCGACGGACAGCGCCTTGGCGTTGTAATTCGCGTATTTCGCAAGGATCCCGACCGGGCCGAGTTTGAAGCCGATCAGGGCATCCCACTCGCTGCCGTAATCAATGCTGCCCTTGTCACTGTCGAAAGTGTGATAAGTGACGGCAGCCTTCAGGTCCGGCAGAAAAGCATCCTTGGGGAAGGCATAGGCCACACCTGCATAGACATCCTGCAAGCCAGCCGGGGGCGTGTTCAGGAAAACGTCGGCCCAGCCGTTGAATGCGTGAAGCGTGGCCATGGGCGTTGCAAAACCAACGCCATTATCGCTGCCCAGCAGTTCATACCCGCCTGTCAGCTTGAAGCCTTTGACGCCAAGCGACGCTTCGGCGGCAAAATAGTCCGCCGAATAATCCTTGAGCGCAGTCTTGTAATCGGACTGCGTGGCATAGCTGCCTTCGAGGTCGAGTTTGATACCCGGCGCAAGCGGCAGCGCTGCGTTCACCAGCACGCCATAAGTCTGGCTGGAATTGGCGAGGAACAACGGGTCATCATAGTCGAGCAGGTAAGCGAAAGCCTTGGCCTTCACCGGACCGAGCACGACACCGCCATTGAGAAAGATAAAATCCCCATCGTATGCCTGCCGCCCGCCTGCATCGATGCCAAAGATCGTCCGCTGGCCAATGGCATATGTTGCATCCAGCGATACCGGCCCCACCTTTGCCTGCGCGCGGACAGCATCGAATGTCTGTTCATTCTGACGCCAGCCGACATTGCCGACGAAACGTGCATTATCCAAAATGATGCGCTGGCGCCCGACAGTCACGCCGGTCCCATCCTTCATCCAGGCAATCTGCGCCCGGTTGAGTTCGACGTTTTCCGGGTCGGCAACCACTGAATACGGGCGGTTCTGGCTTTCCCCCGCAAACGGAAAGGCATTGTAATCGTTGACGATCGCGCCGGTTGCCTCCCCTTCTGCAAGGATTGAAAAGTCACCTGCCTTCAGTTCCGCCCCTGCGCGCAACCGCAGTGTAAGCGCATCGGCATCAGCGGTGGAGTTATCCTGTTCGACGTGCTCGTAACGCAAACGCGCATCGATAATCGGATCGAGCGTGACCCCGTCACCCACGTCCATCGGCCCACCCCACGATTGGGCAAGCGCCTCCGTTCCGCAAACCGCCATCGACATGACAGCTGCGGTAGCCAACAGTTTCTTTCTCAATTCAGCCTCCCTGATTAAGCTGGTGCCTTCAGGCGGCCTCTCCTCATTTCCAATGTCCGGCTCAGGCGGCTTTCGCCTCTGGCCCGTGATCGTATTCGGCAAGGAAGTGCAGAACCTCCTGCCGGTAATGATAGAACTGCGGATCATCGAGCAGCGCCTTGCGATCGCGTGGGCGCGGCAAATCGACATCCAGAATTTTGCCAATGGTGGCGTTGGGACCATTGGTCATCATGACTACCCGGTCCGCCAGCAGGATTGCTTCATCGACATCATGCGTGACCATGATCGCAGTCACCTTGGTGCGGTTCCACACCTCGACCAGCACATCCTGCAGATCCCAGCGGGTCAGGCTGTCGAGCATTCCGAATGGCTCATCCAGAAGCAGCAGTTTGGGTGACAGGGCAAAGGCGCGGGCAATGCCGACGCGCTGGCGCATTCCGTTCGACATTTCTGCTGCCATCTTGTCTTTCGCATCGCCCAGACCGACCCGGTCGAGGTAATAATCGACAATATCGCGCCGCTCACCGGCAGAAGCATGGGGGTAAACCCGCTCCACCCCCAGTGCGACATTCTGGCGTGCAGTCAGCCACGGCATCAGGCTGGGGGCCTGGAACACTACGGCCTTGTCAGGCCCGGCAATGTCGATTTCCCGGTTTTCGAGCACAATGCCTCCACCGGAAATGGCATTGAGGCCAGCCGCCATCGTCAACACGGTGGATTTGCCGCAGCCCGAATGTCCGATCAGCGACACGAACTCGCCACGGTCCATCAGCAGGCTGAAGTCGTCCACCACCTTGAGCGGCCCCTTGGGCGTCGGGTAGATCTTGTCGAGCTTGTAGAACTCCAGAAAGCGTTTCTCCACCGGGCTTTGCGCGGCATCGCGATAAGCCTTTGGCGGCGGCGCAAGATCAAGCGGCGCGACATTGGGCAAATCAACCTCGCTTTCGCCAACACTTCCCGCCTGATCGTTGAGGCTGGAAAGGTAACTGACAATGCGGCCACGCAGGCTCTGGTAAGCAAGGTCGTCGTTCACTGCTTCGCGGTCGCGCGGGCGCGGCACGTTGACATCGAAGGTCTGGCCGATCCGCGCCGCGGGCGCAGGGGTCAGCACCGCGACACGGTCGGCCAGGAGCAGCGCCTCATCAACGTCGTTGGTAACGAGGATGATAGTGCGGTTTTCTTCCTTTCGGATACGTTCGATCTCATCCTGCAACTTG
>JAGREQ010000096.1 GCA_020446465.1 Novosphingobium sp.
GGCGGAGTAGCTCAGGTGGTTAGAGCAGCGGAATCATAATCCGCGTGTCGGGGGTTCGAGTCCCTCCTCCGCTACCAGAAAAACAAGCATCTAACTGCATTTCATGGGGCCGGTTTGCAAACGTCTGCAAACTGTTCACGCTTTCAGCCTTTCTGTCAGTTCGATCACAACCCGTTCTTCGTTCACATAACGCGCCCGGATCAAGGCTACCGACCCCCTGCCAGCCAGTCATCCAATTTCGGACAATCGGATGCGATTGGCAGCAAGTTCGGCGAGTTTGAATTTCTGAGGCCTGCCTGTGACCGTCAAGGGAATTTCACTGGCATCGAACCAAAGCACATGTTTAGGCACCTTGAACCGCGCCAACCGTTCCCGACACAATTTGAAAAGGTCTTCATCAGATGGTTTATCCGGACCGTCAGCGACGACGCAAAGACATCCCACGTCGCCCATTTTCGGGTCTGGGATGCCGACAACGAGTGCCAGCGCAAGTCCTGGATAATCATCAAACAGTTCCTCAATCTCACGCGGCATGACCATCTCACCGCCGCAACGGTATGTTTCCTTGATGCGTCCTGTCAGGCTGAGCCAGCCGGCGCGTGAAAGTTTGCCGACATCGCCTGAACGAAACCAGCCATCCTGGGTGAAGGCGGCCTCTGTTTCTTCCGGTTTCCTGTAGTAGCCTTCTGTCACGATAGGGCCGCGGACTTGTAGTTCGCCAGCTTCTCCATCAGGCAGAATTTTACCTGTTTCCGGGTCTACAGCACGATATTCGGCCACCAGGCACCCGATTGCAGGATCACCGGCGGTACCAGCCAATTTCATCCGTCCGTTCGATTCTCGCAGCGCCGCGTCACCGTCTTCTACACGGGTGCAGGTTGATGATGCTGTGGTTTCGGACATGCCATAACCGGTGTGAATTTCTCGCGCACCAAAGGTATCGTAAATTTCCTGCCACACAGTTGGAACGTTCACGCCACCGCTGTTGAATACTGTGTGTAGTGCAGGTGCGGCAAGGCCACGTTCGCGTATGCGATTCATCAATTTGTGAGTCATCAGCGGCACGCAAACAAGATCGTTGGTATCGAGACGCTCTGCCCAGTCAAGCATTTCGTCAGGGTCGAACAGCGTGTGCGGAATGATTGTTCCGCTGACGAACATTGCAGCAATCCAGCATTCGACGTATCCAAAAACATGGTACATCGGCAACGCGTACTGTATTCGCCGACCATCTTCGAATGCGCGCGTATAGACCGATGAGTAGGCAGCGCGCAAAACCATGTCGTGCGTGATCATCACGCCTTTGGGACGGCCGGTCGTGCCTGATGTATAGAGCACATCGGAAAGGCGGCTGCCATCTGCTCTTGCCTCGCGTCGTGCCAGTTCAGCATCGCTTTCTTCTGTTGCCAGTGCGGCAAGATCGTCCAGCGTCGGATTGGTACGCGAACATGGCTCTCCAGTGGCCAGCACAAACGTAGCTGCAAGTTTTGGCAGCTTGGAGGCAAGAATGTCGAGATCGGCAAGATAATCCTGCCCACGAAAGCAATCCATGGTGATGAGAAAACGGCTGTCGGATTGGTCAATGACGTAGCCCAGCGCGTCACCGCTGAGCAGGAAGTTGACAGGCACACATGTGCAGCCAGCGCGGGCAGTGGCGAGCTTGGCAAGCACAAATTCGGGATAATTGGCCATGACGAGCGCAATGTGATCGCCTTCGCGCGCTCCTGCCGCGATAAGACCAGATGCGATCTGCCGGCTTTGACTCTGGGCTTCTGCGTACGATAGCGAGCGCTCACCTGTCAGGATCATCGGTCGGTCAGGCGTGGCAGCCGTAGCCATGTCCTGCAAGTCTGCAATCGTCATGATTTTCCATGAAGGGAAGCGTCGGTCCAATACCGCGCGTCGCTCAGCTGGTGTCAAAAGTTCGTGCATCCGTGCCTCGATTGACCGTTCTTGAGAATAGATATAACAAACGTTTGTTAGTTGACAATGGTGGTCGGGGTTAGCGTATCGCAAGCCACGATACAGTCTCTTCAAGGTGCGGCAATGGATTTCAGTTTTACCGACGAGCAGCGCATGTGGCGTGATACGGTGTTCAGCTTTATGGACCGGGAGTTCCCGCGTGATGTCCTTCGCAAACACGATCAATCGCGCGAGTTTCCGGAAGACCTTTATCAGAAAATGGCGGCGCAAGGCTGGCTCGGCCTTCTGATTCCGGAAGAGCATGGCGGGCTGGGTATGCATAATGACCCGGTCATGTTTTCGATCTTTTGTGAAGCGATCGGGAAAGACAGCCTCGATACGGCGGCCTGCATCATGACCTCGATGTTCACTGCAACCAATGTTTCGCGGCATGGCACGGCAGAACAGCGTGAGCGTTATCTGGCCCCGTTCCTGCGCGGTGAATCGAAATTCTCGGTTTCAATTAGCGAGCCGCAATCGGGTTCAGACGCGGCAGGGGCGCGTTCTACCGCCCGGCTAGACGGTGACGAATGGATCGTCAGCGGAAACAAGGTGTGGTGTTCAGGCGCACACCTTCCCAACACATGCATCGCCATGATGTTGCGCACGGGGGAAGGGCGCTATGATTTCAGTGTCCTGCTTGTTCCCAATGATACGCCGGGGCTGGAGATTCAGAAAATGGATACGCTCGTGCGTCGTTCTCTGGGCACGACTTCGCTGTTCATGGACGAGATGCGCCTGCCGAAGGATGCGCTGTTGGGCGAGGTCAACAAGGGTTGGCAATATATCGGGGAACACCTTGATTTCGAGCGGTTGTCGATTGCGTCTTCGCAAGTCGGCAACGCCCGTACGGCGCTTGACGATACAGTCCGTTACTTGAGTGAGCGCAAGGCATTCGGCAAGCGGTTGGCCGATTTCCAGGTGCTCAAACACCGGATGGCGGAAGACCAGGCGCGCCTTTCTGCTGCATGGTATCTTGTCTATGCTGCAGCAACGACCATGGCGCGTGGTGAAAAGGCGACTGCTCTTGTAGCGCAGGCCAAGTTGATTGCGGCGCAGACTCTGTTCGACATTGCCTTCAACGGGATGCAAGCCTTGGGCGGATATGCTCAATTGCCGGAATACGACATGGAGCGCTACTTCCGTGAAGCAAAGCACGGCATGGTCGGTGGCGGGACTAACGAAATCCTGCGCAGCATCATAGCCAAATCCATGGATATTTGAAGCCAGATGGCAACCGATCCACTCTTGAACGAAGCACCTGGCGGTCCGCGTCAGGCAATCCTGAATGCTGCCATCAGGTTGTTCGGTAAGCAGGGTTATACCGGAACTTCTATGCGCGATATTGCCAATGAGGTCGGTGTGCTGCCTGGCAGCCTTTATGCGCATATCCAAAGCAAGGAAGCCTTGCTGGTCGAGATTGTGGCCGATGGGATCGGGCGTTTCCTTGGCGCGATCAGGTCGCATGTAGATGCCGGAGCAACCTCTAAAGAGCGGCTCCGGCGTATGATTATCGCGCACCTGGAGGTTGTTGCCGACAATCCCGAACGGTCACTGGTTGTCTTCCATCAATGGCGGTTTCTCTCCGAAGCAAACCTTCCTGAAGCGATCGAGCGCCGGCGCGCGTATGAAAAGGCATTTATAGATGTCATCCAGGCTGGCGTTGATGCTGGTGAATTTCGAGCGAGGCTGGACAAACGCCTTGCTGTCTTCACTATCCTTGGTGCGCTGAACTGGGCGCCTGAGTGGTATTCTCCGCAAGGAAAGCTCGGCCCTCGCGAGATTGGTGAAACCATAGCCGATACGTTGATCAGCGGAATTACGGACTGAAGCAACGATGCTGCGCCGATTGACAACAGGGGCATTGTCGCGATAGTAAAAAACAAATGATTGTTTGGGTGCTTTGATGGGACGCGATTTTACCGATCCGCAAGACAAGTTCTTTGAGGATTTCGAGTTGGGTGACACGATGACCACTCGTGGTCGGACCGTGGATATCGGAGATATAACCAACTTCGCCGGGCTTACTGGCGATCACTATCAACTCCACACAGATGCCCGGTTCATGGCGGATAATCGCTTCGGTCAGCGTATTGCGCACGGCCCGCTGACGTTTTCGCTGGCAGTTGGCCTAATCGGTCTCAGCGGCTTTTACGGGAACGCTATTGCGGCACTCGTCGAAATCACAGGCCTGAAGGCGACCGCGCCAGTATTCGCCGGTGATACAGTTCATGTTGTCGCGACCGTCAAGGTTCATGAAGCGACAGGCCCTAAATATGGCACGCTCGGCGTGGAATACTCCGTGCGAAACCAGGAAGGAGAAGAAGTCATGACTTTCCTGCAAACAATGCTGGCCAAACGCCGCACGAATGGGGATGCGTGATGACTGAGCACTGGTCTTTGCATTCGACGGCCGGTGCGGCCAACGATCCCGTTTTTGTTGGGGTCGGCGAATTAAAAACAGGAAAGTTTCCTGAACGTGGCTTTGTTGAAGCGTTGACCAGAGTTGCCATTCAGGCGATCAAGGATGCTGGCATGGTGCCTCGGGATATTGACACGATCCTGCTCATCCCGAACCTTCACTCAGCAGCCGATCAGGCGGATCTGGTCTTCTCGCGCATGGTTGAAGAACTTGGTATCCATGGCAGTTGCAAATCAAGTTTTATGGTTCATTCGGGCGGTTCAACTAGTGATAATGCCGTGCGCACTGCTCATGGTCTGATCACGGCCGGTCATGCAAAGAACGTGCTGGTCTTGCAGTGTGAACGTTGGGGTTCTGCGGACCTGAACGAGATGATTACGATGCTGTCCAAGAATGGCATTCCGGGCGAATGGGAACTTCCCACAGGCATCCAGTTCAATGCCATCGGGGCGATGATCACTCGGCGTTACATGTATGCTTCTGGCAGCACGCCCGAAGATATGGCCTCGATTTGTGTCACTTTGCGCAAATGGGCCAACCTCAATGAAAACGCGATGTTCTACGAAAAGCCGCTGACAATAGAGAAGATCCTCTCATCCCGCATGGTGGCCGACCCGCTCCATGCATACGAATGTCCGCCGATGGCGGATGGGGCTTGTGCTTTTGTAATAACCAACACCGAAAATGCCAGAAAGCGGGGTATTTCGAATGCTGTGCGGCTTGCCGGGTCAGGGGGGTGTGTTAGCCATTACTGCCTTAGTCAGGAGCCGGATCAGGCAGTGCTGGGCTGGCCGCTTGCGGCAGAGCGCGCCTTCAATCAGTCCGGCTGGGGGCCGCAAGACGCCGATATTCTTGAAATTTACGATAGTTACGCCGCAGTCACGGCCATCGCGCTGGAAGGCATCGGCATCTGCCCGAAGGGCGAAGGCGCGCGCTGGTTCGCGGCAGGCACTGGCGATCCGGGGGGGAAGCTGCCTATCAACACCAACGGCGGTTTGCTGTCAGCGGGGCACACAGGTGTCGGTGGTGGCACAGCGTTGCTTGTGGAAGGCATCCGGCAACTGCTCCATCGCGCACCGGCAAAACGTCAGGTTGAAAATTGCCAGCGCGCCATCATCGGCGGCACCGGCGGCAGTTACATGGATGCGCAAATCCTGCTGCTTGAACGCACGCAATTGGGGGCTTGAGACATGAACATTCCCAAGATCGTATCCGATTTTCGTGCGGGACTCGCATCGGATGAACTGCTTGTCCAGACCTGCAATGCTTGCGGCAAGCCCAACATGTGGCCGCGCTATGCCTGCCCGCACTGCCAGTCAGAGAATCTGGGCTGGACGAGGTCTGCTGGGCAAGGCTCGCTCCACAGTTTCTGCGTATTGCGGCAGGGCGCGCCGGAAGGGTTTGAGGACGATATTCCCTATGCAATCGGTGTAGTGAAGCTGGATGAAGGCGTGCAGCTTGCCGTGCGTTTGCAGCCTGAAGGGACCGAAGACTGGTCTGCATATCAGTGTGATGACCGGGTGGAGTTTGTCGGCAAGGACGGCGCGCGCGAATGTGCCGTATTCCGCAAAAGCAGCGATTGATGGCAGCGCGGTGAACAGTTTCGCTTTCCTTGAGAAGTCGGCGCGACAACGCGGTAAAGAACTTGCGTTGATTCAGGGTGAGGAGCGATACACGTACGCGCAGTTTCGCGAACGGTCGCTCGCTATTGGCGGAAACCTTCTGTCGATGGGGTGCAGGAGAGGTGACAGGGTTGCCTTCTGCCTCGCCAACTCGCCGCGCATCATGGAAGTGATCTTCGGATGTTTTGCAGCGGGTCTGGTCGTCGTGCCGGTCAATGCCCGTCTTCATGCGCGCGAAATGGCATACATCGTGTCTGATAGCGGTGCCAAAGTGTTGGTTCACGGCCTTGAATATCAGGCGGGGATCGTTGCCGACGCCATGCTTTTTGAAGGTGTGCAGAGAATTTGCATTGCACCAGCCGAAGGAACATTTCCTTTCGATATGTTGTTCGATCCGGCTCATGCACTGGAGCAGGCTGTTGAATCCGCGCCGGAAGACATATGCTGGCTGTTCTATACATCGGGCACCACCGGCAAGCCGAAAGGAGCGATGTGGAATCACCGCATGGTCCGCTGCGTCATCATGAACTACCTTGCGGATTTGCATAATATCCAGCCGGGCGAAGTCGTTCTGCATTGTGCGCCAATGTCCCATGGAAGCGGAATCGTCGCTCTGCCAGCTGTGGCGCGCGGCGCAGTCAATGCCATAACCGACACAGTCAGTTTCAATGTTGACCAGTTGCTTGCTACTGTCGAGCGGCTCGGCGTTTCGCACATTGCCTTCATGGCGCCAACGCAGATCATCAAGATGCTGGATGACTATGTGCCCGGCAGGTATGATATCTCCTCGTTGCAAGCCATCTGTTATGGCGGTGCCCCGATCTATGTCGAACAGCTCAGGCAGGCGATGGAAACGTTTGGCCCTGTTTTCGTGCAGCTCTATGGTCAGGGCGAAGCGCCGATTACGATAACCGGTCTTACCCGGTCAGCGCATCAGCGGCTGCTCGCCGCCGGGGATCCTCGCATTGGCTCTGCAGGTCAGGTTCGCACGGATGTCGAAGCGCGCTGCGTCGGTCAGGATGACAAGCCATTACCTTCGGGAGAAGCCGGGGAAGTGGTGGTGCGTGGCGATGTGGTGATGCCAGGTTACTGGAATAATCCCGAAGCGAGTGCAGAGGCATTGCGTGGCGGCTGGCTGCATACGGGCGACATCGGCTATTTCGATGAGGAAGGGTATCTGTTCCTGCTTGACCGTTCAAAAGACATGATCATTTCGGGTGGAAACAATGTCTATCCGCGCGAAGTAGAAGAAGTGCTGATCCAGCACCCGGATGTGGTGGCATGTGTCGTTTTTGGCATTCCTGATGATTACTGGGGCGAGGCTGTCCATGCGGTAGTGGTGGCAGCCGAACGGGGCGCGCTGGCCGCTGAGGATGTGATCGGCTTTTGTGGGCAGAGCCTTGCGGGGTACAAGAAGCCCAAGTCTGTCGATTTCGTCGATGCGTTGCCCGTCAGTGGCTATGGCAAGGTCTTGCGGCGCGAAATTCGTGACAAGTATTGGCATGGTCGGACAAATCGTATTGGCGGCGGCGCAAAGGAAAAAAGTTTATGACGCGCGAAGCTGGCATAGCGGGTGTCGGCATGACGCAGTTCGGCAAGCAGCCGGGCCGCGGTTTGCGTAGTATGGCGGTAGAGGCTGCAGAACTGGCGCTCGCATCTGCGGGCATTGC
>JAGREQ010000097.1 GCA_020446465.1 Novosphingobium sp.
TCCGACGGGTTTCAACCCGCTGGCCCTGCCCGATAGCCCGGCGAACCGGGCGTTCCTGCGCGACTGGTTTGGCATTCTGCTCAAAGCAGAAGGGCCAGAAGAACTCGCCCAGATCGCAACGGCAGTCGATGCCGCTTATGCCCACGATGTTTCACTACGGCGCCTGCGCCATTTCCGGGAGCTTCTTGCTGGCGCACGCCGTCCGCAACCGGGCGATCTGGCAGACCGGCTGGCCCCGTGGATCGGCGCTGACCACGGTGAAAGCGGCGAACACGGCTGGCTGTTCGATAATGCCGTCGATGGGCTGGACCTGTCGCAGCGGGTCATCGGCTTCGACATGACGGCCCTGCTTGAATCCCCGCGCCTTCGCACGCCGGTGATGATGTATCTATTCCATCGCATCGAGGAGCGGCTCGACGGCAGCCCGACCATGATCCTGATCGACGAAGGCTGGAAAGCGCTCGACGATGAAGTATTCGCAGCCCGCATCCGTGATTGGCTCAAGACCTTGCGCAAACGCAATGCACTGGTCGGCTTTGCCACCCAGAGCGCGCGCGATGCGCTGGACAGCCGTATTGCCACTGCGCTGGTCGAACAGACTGCCACGATGGTCTTCATGCCCAATGCCCGCGCCCGGGAAGAAGATTACTGCGACGGCTTTGGCCTTACCCGGCACGAGCTGGATCTGATCCGCACACTGCCCGCGCATAGCCGCTGCTTTCTGGTCCGCCAGCCCGATGCGTCCGTCGTCGTCCGGCTTGATCTGTCAGGCGCGCCAGATGTGCTTACAATCCTTTCCGGACGGGAAAGTTCGGTCCGCAAGCTCGATCTGCTGCGCGAATCGATGGGGGACGATCCAGCCGCCTGGTATCCCGCCCTCACCGGCCACCCCTGGCCCGGTGAAGAAGACGCCTATCCGGTGTGGGCCGCCGCAGAATGAACGCCACCTGCGACATCGCCCGCACGGAAGTCGGCAATGGCGTTGCAGCAGCACTGCGCGGCGTTGATTGTGTTTCGGTTGAAATGACGCAAGCCGCTTTCAGCCGCCTGTTCGGCCATGGCGGGGCACTTGTCCCGGCGCTGACCATTTTGCTGACGCTTTATGTGGCATTCTTTGCGATTTCACTGCTGACCGGCCGCAGCCGCCTGGGGGTGAGCGCGCTGACGCCGCGCATGATGACGCTGGGCCTTGTCCTTACCTTTGCGACAAGCTGGATCGCTTACCAAAGCGTCGTCTGGAACCTTGCGACAGGCGCCCCGGACCAGATCGCCGGCATTCTTACCGGCACCAATGGATCGGCAACCACTGTTTTTGCAGACAAGATCGACATCGTCTTTGCCGCAATCAGCGAAGCGACAAGCAGGCAGGGCGAAACAGCCAGCGCCCCTGCTGCAACATTTTCACCCCAGAACCTCGTCTGGCTGGGGGCGATGCTGTTCCTGCTGGGCACTGTGGGCGTTCTGGTCACAGCGCGAATTGCCTTGGCCGTGCTGGTTGCCCTTGGCCCCGCATTCGTAGTGCTGGCGCTGTTTCCCGGCACGCGCGGCCTGTTCACCGGTTGGCTGAAAGGGGTTGTCATGCTGGCTCTCGCCCCGCTCTTTGCCGTTCTTGGCGGCACATTGATGCTGGAACTGGCGGTGCCCGTCATTGCCGGGATCGCAACCCCGCTGGGTGAGATCGAACCACGGGCGGCCATGGCGTTTTTCCTGATCGGGGCCGTGCATGTGGCGCTGATGGTTCTGGTCATGAAGACCGCATCGACGATGGTAAGCGGCTGGACAGTGTTTGGCCTTGCAGGCAACACGCCGCAAACGGCCACGGCGGTTCCTGCCCATTCCAGCGCCGCGACTGCCCCTGCCGCTGCCGCATCCGCAACAGCCACCCCGTCCGGCCCGGCACCAACGCACAGGCCGGGCGCTGCGGCCTTCGCAACGCCATCCGTTGTTTCCGCCGCCAACGACCATACGCTCGGCAGCGGGCAGCGGACCATTCGTCTTGAAACGCGCGATTCACCAACACAAACGGGCCTTGCAAGCGGGGGGACATCGCGCGCGCGCGGTATCGGCAGCCGCTTTCGCGCAGCGCCTGTCACCCGCCTTTCGGAGAAAACGTCATGATCCGTGCCATTGCGCCCGCCACCTCCGCCCTTGCCTTGCTGGCCACAGCCATGGCGACGCCCGCCCATGGGGCCGACCGGCGCCTTGTCGAACGGCCATACGACCCCGACGAAGTGGTGCGGATCGAAGCAAAGACCAACATTCAGGCAACGATCGAGTTTGGCGAAAGCGAACTGATCGAAAACGTCGCCATCGGCAATTCGAACGAATGGCAAGTAACGCCCAACAAGCGCGCAAACCTGCTGTTCGTCAAACCGCTGCAGGCAAAAGCGTCAACCAACATGACAGTTGTAACGACGCGCCGCACATATCTTTTCGATCTTGTGGCCAATCCGTCGGCACGCCCGCTTTATGTCCTGCGTTTTTCCTACCCAGATGACGAAAAACAGGCACAGGCAGCAGGCAATGGGCCACAAGGCCCCAACGCTACCGAAATTGCTGCCGCCAGTGATCCTTATGCGGTTGTCGATCCTGCCGAACTGAACTTTGCGTGGACTTCCAGGGGAACGCGCAAACTTATCCCGGCGCGCATTTACGACGATGGCGAGGCGACGTTCCTCAACTGGCCCGCTGGCAATTCCGTCCCCGCCATTCTGGTGACAAACGACGAAGGCGTCGAAGGCCCGGTAAACTATTCGGTGCGTGGCGACACTGTCGTTGTCGATGGGGTTCCTGCCGAAATCATCCTGCGTTCCGGGCGCGACAGCGCGACGCTGGTGAACCAGCAACCCAAAAAACCGAACGACGAAGGTCGCCCCGATTCGGCGCTTGCCCGTGCAGAAGGAGCTGAATGATGCGCGTTGCCATGCAATTGCCAGGCCGCAAGGGCACAACTGCGGCCAATTCCAATGATCGCGATCCGCGCGATGGTATGTCAGCCGAAATCATTGATCTTGCCAGCCGCAACGCCTTCCCCATTGTCGCACGAAAATCCACGCGGTCCGACGCGCTTGGTCTGGTTGCAGGCGTGGCAATCGTTGCCCTGCTTGGCGCGGTGACGTTGTGGAGCATGGACACCGCACGCGTCGCCAGCCAATCGGCGGATGTCAATACAAGCGCCCCGGCGCAGCAGCCAGCCAGCCCGGCTGCCCTTGCACCCGCGCAGACACCGCAAGACAGCAAGCCAAAACCACAAGTGGCCGCGCCAGCACCCGCCGCAGACCCAGCCCCGCAGGCCGTGCTCGCCAACCCGCCGCAGACTTCGCTGACACCGGCTGCAAACCCCAATGCCAATCCGACAATCGTATTCGATGCAAGCGTGTTGCCCAGCCCCACAGACCCCGTTGCAGCGGGCGAAGCTGGCAAACAGGGCAATTCCGCCAGCGACTTTGCCAGCCGCATCGGCGGGGTTGGCGGGGCAACAGCGCAGGCAACTGCGATGGTCGATCCATCCACCACTGTCACGCAGGGCACGCTGATCCCCGCGATCCTCGAAACGGCGATCGATACCAATGTTCCGGGCTATGTCCGCGCCGTTGTCAGCCGCGATGTGCGTTCATTCGATGGCAGCCGGGTGCTGGTGCCGCGCAGTTCGCGCCTGATTGGCCAGTATCAAAGCGGGCTGCAAGGGGGGCAGAAACGCGCCTATGTTATATGGACGCGGCTCATCCGCCCCGATGGGGCATCGGTTGCGCTGGCATCCCCGGCCACCGATTTTGCCGGCAACACCGGTCTGCCGGGCAAGGTCAACAGCCACTTTTTCAAACGGTTCGGCTCAGCAATGCTGCTGTCCGTCATCGGCGGATTGTCAACCATCGCCAGCGGCGGGTCTTCGCTCGTGCTGGGTGGCGGGCAGAGCGCAGCCGCAGCCGCCGTGCAGCAGGATAGCCAGATCGGGCCAACCGTGCGCGTGCGGCAGGGCGAACCGATCCGCGTCTTTACGGCCCGCGATCTCGATTTTTCACGCGTGGCGAGCCAATGAATGCCGTGCTCCACACTTTGCCCGGCGTGACACAAGGGCCTGAGCTATCGGCCAACGTCTATCTTGACGCCTATCTCGCGCCGTTCCGTGCATGGCTGGAGAAGGACACGGTTACGGAAATACTCGTTAACCGGCCCGGCGAAGTCTGGGTGGAAGATGCGACCGCAGGCGGGATGCAACGCATCGAAGCGCCCGAAATCGATTCCCGGCTGGTTCAACGCCTTGCAGAACAGGTCGCACGGGTAAGCCATCAGGGCATCAACCGCGAACACCCCTTGCTGGGCGCTACGCTGCCCGATGGCGCGCGCATCCAGTTTTGCGGACCACCCGCCACGCGCGATGGCTGGGTCATGGCGATCCGCAGGCACCGCAGGCTGGATCTGACGCTCGACGCATACGATCAGGGGCCTTTGACGCCGCTTCGCCAAGCGCCCATGCCGGACAAGACGACGCAGCCGATTGCGTGGCTGCGCGAAGCCATTGCCCGGCGCAAGACTGTGCTGGTTTCGGGTGGCACTTCAACCGGCAAGACCACATTCCTGAACGCCATGCTGGCTGAAATCCCCGGACACGAACGTGTCATTCTGGTCGAAGATACACCGGAATTGCGCCTTCCGGGCGATAATGGCGTTGGGCTTGTCGCCATCAAGGGTGAACTGGGCGAAGCGAAGGTAACTGCGAACGAACTGCTTCAGTCCGCGCTGCGCCTGCGGCCAGACCGGATCGTGCTGGGCGAATTGCGCGGGGCTGAATCCGTCAGCTTCCTGCGCGCGATCAACACCGGCCACCCCGGTTCATTTTCGACCATTCACGCCAATTCTCTGCGCGGGGCGCTCGAACAGTTGTCGCTGATGGTCATGCAGACAGGCATCGGCCTCACCCGCAGCGACACGATTGCCTATGCGGCGTCGGTCATCGACGTATTCGTTCAACTGGGGCGCGAAAATGGCAAGCGCGGCATTACCGCAATCGCCGAAAGTCATGAATTGTTGTGATATTATCCGAACTTCAGACGTCGTAATCGGTTTCTGAAGCCATGGGCAGCGCCTCCCATTCCTCCAGTGTCAAAGCGACAGGCGTTGCCCGCCGATGACGGCAGAACACGAACCCTTCTGCCTGTGCAATCGCCCGCACGGTAAGCCGGACCGTGCCGAGCGGGGTTTGCACCTCCTGCACGCGCAGATCATTATCGAATAGAATGGCATTATTCCCTGCGGACAGCCGCAACGCCTCTGCACTTGCCATGGCAACCTCCGAATCGGAAAATGGCATGGCCAGAGCATTCGCGCTGAATGTTACGGATTGAAGACTCTTGCCTTAGAGCATGTCGAGAAAAAGTTGAATCGGCAGAAACACTATAGGTTTTTGATTTGTCGCATTTCCTGGCCGAAAAAGTCTATCAACTTTTTCTCGAAATGCTTTAGCCAGCGCGCACCTCTGCTGAAAGCTGGTCTATCGCGGCGCACGCCACCGGCGACAACTCGCTGCGATCCCCCGCAAGAATGCCCGCCTTCATGCGCGGATCCCAGAACAACCGGATGTGGTCCGCCGTCGCGCGGATGGCTTCGGCCTCACCCTGCGCGGCAAAGTTCGCTGCGATCTGGTTGGCCATACGGACGAGTTTTGCGGCGACGTCAGTCATTCGGCAGGCTCGGCTTCGATACGCCGCCCTTTTTCCGCATGGTCGGCATAATCGCGCTGCCACTCGCTCGGCCCGTTGGACGGCATGACCTGCACTGCCGTCACCTTGTATTCCGGGCAGTTGGTTGCCCAATCGGAATAGTCGGTAGTCACCACGTTGGCCTGCGTCTGGGGATGGTGGAATGTGGTATAGACAACGCCCGGCGCGACCCGGTCGGTCACCTTGACGCGCAAGGTCGTCTCCCCGGTGCGGCTGGACAGGCGCGCCCAGTCACCATCTTGCAATCCGCGATTCTCCGCATCGGCAGGGTGGATTTCCAGCAAGTCTTCCGGGTGCCACGCGGTATTGGCGGTGCGCCGTGTCTGCGCCCCGACATTGTATTGCGAAAGGATTCGCCCTGTCGTCAGCAACAGCGGAAAACGCGGGCCGGTTCTTTCATCCGTCGGGACATAGTCGGTCACGACGAATTTGCCCTTGCCGCGCACGAAGCCGTCAACGTGCATAACAGGTGCGCCATCGGGGAACTGGTCGTTAACCGGCCACTGCAATGACCCTTCGTTGCAGAGCCTGTCCCATGTCACGCCCGCAAATGTAGGAGTAAGCCGTGCAATCTCGGCAAGCACTTCGGATGGATGCGCGTAGCTCCAGCCAAGGCCAAGCGCATTGGCAAGCAGTTGCGTGACTTCCCAGTCTTCATACCCGTTCGCCGGGTCCATCACCTTTCGAACCGGCTGAATACGCCGCTCCGCATTGGTGAACGTGCCATTCTTTTCAAGAAACGTGCTGCCCGGCAGGAAGACATGAGCATAGGTCGCCGTTTCGTTGAGGAAAAGGTCATGGACAATAACGCAATCCATGGCCGCCAGCCCTGCTGCAACATGGTGCGTATTGGGATCTGACTGGAGGATATCCTCCCCCTGAATATAGATCCCCCTGAACGTGCCATCGACAGCGGCGTCCAGCATGTTGTTGATGCGAAGCCCCGGCTCTGCATCGAGCGTGACTTTCCAGTCCGCTTCAAACTGCGCGCGCACGTCGCCATCCGATATGTGCCGATAACCGGACAATTCGTGCGGGAAGCTGCCCATGTCGCATGACCCCTGCACGTTATTCTGGCCGCGAAGCGGGTTCACGCCAACACCGGGCCGGCCAATGTTGCCTGTCGCCATGGCAAGGTTGGCAATGGCCATGACAGTGCTGGACCCTTGCGAATGTTCGGTAACGCCAAGACCGTAATAGATCGCGCCGTTTCCGCCCGTGGCGAGCAGGCGGGAAGCAGCACGCAAGTCCTGCGCGGGAACACGCGTCACGCTCTCCAGAAATTCGGGGCTGTGCCGATCGTCAGCCACGAAGCGTGCCCAATCTTCGTATGCGTCAATCTCGCAGCGTTCCTTGACGAAAGCCTCATCCGCCAGCCCTTCGGTGACGATGACATGCGCCATTGCCGTCAGCACTGCGACATTGGTTCCCGGTTGCAAGGCAAGGTGATGCGCCGCTTCGATATGCGGGGAGCGGACAAGGTCAATCCGTCGCGGGTCGATCACGATCAGCTTTGCGCCTTCACGCAAACGGCGTTTCATACGGCTGGCAAAAACAGGGTGGGCATCTGTCGGGTTCGCACCGATTACCAGAATGACATCGCTGTGTTCAACGCTGTCAAAATCCTGCGTCCCCGCCGACGTGCCAAATGTCGTCTTCAGGCCATATCCCGTGGGCGAATGGCAAACCCGCGCGCATGTATCGACATTGTTACTGCCAAACCCGGCACGGACCAGCTTCTGCACAAGGAACGTCTCTTCATTGGTGCAACGGCTGGAGGTAATGCCGCCCAGCGCTCTCGCCCCATGCTGTTCACGAATGGACCGGAGCCGCCCTGCCGCGAACCTGATCGCCTCATCCCAGCTGACCTCACGCCAGGGCTGGTCAATGCTATCGCGCACCATGGGCGAGGTGATCCGGTCCTTGTGGTTGGCA
>JAGREQ010000098.1 GCA_020446465.1 Novosphingobium sp.
GGCAAAGCTGACCAAAAAGCAGAAAGCTCTCGCTGAAAAGCTGGGCGACAACCAGACGCTTTACAACTTCGACGATGCGCTGAAGCTGATGCGCGAACTGTCGAGCGCGAAGTTCGATGAAACTGTCGAAATCGCGATGAACCTCGGCGTCGATCCGCGCCACGCAGATCAGATGGTGCGCGGCATGGTGTCGCTGCCGTCAGGCACGGGCAAGGCCGTGCGCGTTGCCGTTTTCGCCAAGGGCGACAATGTGGACAAGGCATTGGCTGCCGGTGCCGACAAGGTTGGTGCTGAAGACCTGATGGAAGACATGCAGGCGGGCAACCTCGATTATGACCGCGTGATCGCCACGCCGGACATGATGGGTGTTGTTGGCCGTCTTGGTAAGGTGCTTGGTCCCAAGGGCCTGATGCCGAACCCGAAGCTCGGCACAGTGACGCCGAACGTGGAACAGGCCGTGAAGGACGCCAAGGGCGGCCAGGTTGAATTCCGCGTGGAAAAGCAGGGCATCATCCATTCCGGCATTGGCAAGCTGTCGTTCTCCGACGATCAGCTCAAGGCGAACTTCGACGCTTTCGTCGATGCGATCGTCAAGGCCAAGCCGAGCGGAGCCAAGGGCAAGTATGTCCGCAAGGTTACTGTGGCATCCTCCATGGGGCCGGGCCTCAAGATCGATACGGCACAAGTCGCTGGCGCCTGACGCCTGAAGCGATTCCGAGCCAGGTGGAATCACTTGGCGAACAGGAAGTCTCGATCAAACAATAAGTCAGAACGTTCAAATCTGAACAATCAGGCCGGGAGGGGAAACCTACGTGTGCTCTTCCGATCTTGCGGAAATTTGAATCTCCGCTACGTTTTCCGCCCCGGCGCTGCGCCTTTTCCGCGATGTCGCCTTTGTACAGTTGCATGGATGCAACAATTTGAATCGTTTTGATTTTTTAATGGCCTGCCGGTTGCGTCGCTGGCGGAGGCTTGCTAGCCGGCAAGCGGGAGTTGGGTATCGATATAAACAATAAGATATTCAATTTATTATTATTTTGAGGGTAATATGAAAAATTCCAAGATGTTCGCACTTGCAGCCGCTGCTGCGCTCGTTTCTCCCGCTGTGGCGCATGCCCAGGCTTATGTGCAGGTCGAAGGCGGTCTCGACAGCGTTTCGGTTGCTGGTGATTCCGACGAAGGCGTCAGCTACGGTGCGGCTATCGGTTACGATTTCCCGATTGGCGAAACCCTGTTCGTTGGCATCGAAGGCAGCATCGATGACAGCTCGACCAAGGAATGTGCATCGGACGTTCTTGTTCTGGGCGACAAGGCTTGCATCAAAACTGGCCGCGATCTGGCAGCTACAGTCCATGTTGGCGCAAAGCTTGCTGAAATGACCAAGTTCTATGTCCTGGCTGGCTATACCAATGCCCGGATCCGTGCGACCTATGACGATGGCGTGACCAAGGGTTCTGTTGGTGAAAACGGCGACGGTTTCCGTCTCGGCGCTGGCCTGAAGCAGAACTTCGGTGAACGCTTCTTCGGCAAGGTCGAATATCGCTATTCGAACTATGAATCCGATTTCAGCCGCCACAACGGGCTGGTTGCGATTGGCATGGAATTCTAAGTTCGCGTCATAGCGACAAACAGGCGGGGGGGAGCCAGCGGCTTGCCCCCGTTTTATTTCAGCTGTCCCGAATATTATAACGTTTCGTAAAAAGGTTGAATCGCCAGAAACGCTAAAGTCTTTTGATTTTCCGCATTTCCTGACCGAAAATGTCTATCAGCTTTTTCTCGAAATGCTTCAGGCCACGCCGCCTATATACCGCCGGGGGTGAAATCCCATCCGGCAGACCCCAGCGCATCGCACAGCGTATCAACGCAACTTTGCAATTCATGCGGGTCGGTTGAACGCACGACGAAGTTTGCGCCGACCCGGCCATCCCTGAAAAAGGGGTAGCTGCCAATCTGGCATTGTTCGTGCGCGTGTTCTGTTTCGCGCAGGATGTCCGCAACTTCGCTCTCCGCGACCCAGCACCCGATCGTTTCCGTTTCAAGCGGGGCGCCACCTTGCAGTGTGCCGGTCAGCCCGTCGAGCATTCCCGCCGTAATATGCGGCACGCCCGCCATCAGGAACAGATTACCAAGGCGAATGCCCGGTGCGCCGGAATAGCGATTGGGGATAAGCTCGGCGCCTTCGGGCACGCGAGCCATACGCAGGCGCCCTTCGTTGATGCCGCCGCGCGTTGCGTAGTATTCTTCGAGAACGGCCCGCGCTTCGGGGTGAATGATGACAGACAGGCCCATAGCCTCTGCCACGGCATCAACCGTGATGTCATCGTGGGTCGGCCCGATGCCGCCAGTCGTAAAGACGTAATCGTATGTTGCGCGCAGTGCGTTCAGCGCATTGCCAATCGCCTCCATGTCGTCAGCGACCACGCGCACTTCGGTCAGGCGGATGCCCTGGACCTGTAACCAACTGGCGATCTGGGCGATATTCTTGTCGTGGGTGCGGCCAGAAAGAATCTCATCGCCAATGACGATCAGCCCGGCTTTCCAGATTCGTCCCGTATCGGTTGAGTTTGGCGCGTTCATGCGGCGATGCGTTAGGACAATTCGCGCGCCTTATCCACCGCGATTTGTGCTGCGACAGGATCGGGGCTGGTAAAGGACAGGATGCCGTCATCCACCGGGTGCGTGCGATAAAACCGCAAGTCCTGCGCATAGTCCTGATTCAGGCGCCAGACGATGTCGGTTGCGCTCTTGGGCAGGAATGCGCGGGCACGTTCGATATAACCGGCAGACAGGTGATAGACGTCTTCTTCGATTAGACTGTGGTTTTCGGGGAGGACAGGGCGCGCGATGCTTGCGTCTTTTGCCGTCATCGTGTTCAGCACGTCGCAGATAAAGCGTGCTGTCAGTTCAGCGCGCAATGTCCATGTCGCGCTAAGATAGCCAAATCCGACTGCCAGATTGGGAATGTTGGAGAACATCGCAGCGCGATAGAAGAAGTGTTTGCGCCAGCTTACCCGTTTGCCATCCACGCTGACGGCGATTTTTCCGCCCAGCGCCAGTTTGAGGCCGGTCGCCGTCACAACCACGTCTGCGTCGATATGCTGGCCATCGGCAAGGTTCACACCGCTTGCATCGAAACGGTCGATCGTCCCGGTCACGATGGACGCCTTGCCTTCGCGGATCGCTGCGAAAAGGTCACCATCGGGGACAAGGCACAGGCGTTGTTCCCACGGGCCATAGGGCGGGCTCCAGTCGCGCGGGTCATAAGCTGGTCCCAGTTCCTTGCGTGCGGCACGCTGCAACAGCTTTCCCATCAACCGGGGCCATTTGCGGCAGGCCTTGTATTGCCATTGCTGGATAAGGATGTGGCGTTTGCGATTTATCTTATGGGCAAGGGGCGCGGGCAATATGGCGCGGAGCCATTTTGCTGTGCGATCCGTGGCCGGTTGTGCCCCCATCCAAGTCGGCGTGCGCTGGAGCATGGTGACATGCGCCGCACTGCGGGCCATCGCCGGAATAAGAGTAACGGCAGTCGCGCCTGATCCCACCACCAGCACACGCTTGCCAGAGTAGTCCAGATCATCCGGCCAGAACTGGGGGTTGACGATGGTGCCTGAAAATTGGTCGAGGTCTTGCAACTTCGCATTGTGCGCCGCGTCGTGATCGTAATACCCGGCGGCAAGATAAAGGAAACGCGCAGAGGTGGTGCATGTCTGGCCTGCCGCATCTTCCATTGTCACATGCCAGAGCGCCTCGGCCTCACGAAAGTCTGCGGCCAGTACATTGGTATCGAACCGGATGTCAGGTGTTATCGCGTATTTATCGGCCACATGGTCGAGGTAATCGAGGATCGTCTGGCCGTCCGCGATGACACGGTCATTTGTCCACGGTTCGAAGGAATATCCGAAGGTGTGCATGTCGCTGTCCGATCGGATTCCCGGATAGCGGAACAGATCCCAGGTGCCGCCGATACGGCTGCGGCGCTCAACCAGCGTAACCTTGATGTCTGGGCATTTCATGCGCGTGTAAGCGGCCATGGCAATGCCGGAAATGCCGGCCCCAACGATCAACAGATCGCAGTCTGGTATGATGGGGGAGGCATTTTTCATAGCCGGGGAGTAAAACCCTTTCGCGATTGCGCCAAGGTAATGTTAGGGGCGCGCCCATGATGGTACGATTCATATTGAAATCAAGCGCTGCCGCGCTCGCTCTCATTCCAGTCAGCGCATGGGCAGACGATGGGTCTGGCAATCCGACTTATGGAGCGCGTGAGATTATCGTGACCGGCCATGGGCTTGCCCAGATGCCAGCGACCCCGGCTTATGATGTCACGACGATGGAGCGGGAAGAGATCGTCTCATCGGCGTCGGGCCGGATTGAAGATGTGCTTGGCAATGTTGCCGGGTTTCAGCAGTTCCGCCGATCGGACAGCCGTTCGTCCAACCCTTCTGCCCAGGGCGCTACGCTCCGTGCCATTGGTGGAAATGCGACAAGCCGCGCGCTGGTCCTGCTTGATGGCGTGCCAATGGCGGACCCGTTCTTCGGGTATATTCCTTTCAGCGCGCTGGTGCCCGATCAGCTGGAGCGTGTTCGCGTCACGCGCGGCGGGGGCGCGGGTGCATTTGGTGCAGGGGCCATTGCCGGGACAATTGAACTGGAAAGCGCGACTGCGGAAACCATCGGCCTTGTGAATGGCACGTTTCTGGTGAACGACCGCGGTGAAACCGAAGCGAGCGCATCGCTCGCGCCGCAGGTCGGACAGGGCTTTGCAGTCGTCAGTGGCCGATGGGATCGGGGCGAAGGGTTTTACACGACACCACGCGATCAGCGCGTCCCTGCCACGTCGCGCGCAGGCTATGAAAGCTGGTCTGTATCGGGACGGCTGGTCCAGCCAATTGGCGATACGGTTGAATTGCAGGCGCGTGCGCTGACATGGGACGATAACCGGACGCTGCGTTTTGATGGGGCGGACAGTTCCAGCAAGGGAACCGATGCCAGCATTCGCCTGGTCGGGCGAGGAGAATGGCAGTTTGACGTTTTGGGTTACGCGCAATGGCGTAATTTTACCAATGTGGTGATAAGCTCCACGCGTTTCGTCCCTGTTCTCGATCAGCGCGACACGCCCTCGACAGGGTTCGGCGGCAAGGTGGAGATCCGCCCGCCGGTTGGCGAAGGGCATGTTCTGCGGCTCGGGGCGGACTTGCGCCGTTCTCACGGCAATCTGGACGAAGTGGCGATCAGCGCTTTTTCCGGAAACCCCACGGCATTTCGAAGGGCAGGTGGCACCAACACTGATCTGGGCTTTTTCGCAGAGCATGACTGGTCTGTCGGTCCTGCCGTCATTACTGTCGGGGGCAGGCTTGACCGCTGGACCATTCGCAGCGGTTATTACCGCGAAGTCGATAACGATGGCGTCCTGCAGGTGGACAACCAGTTTGCAAACAGGTCGGGCTGGGAACCGTCCTTTCGTGGCGGTGCGACTGTCGAAGTTGCCAAGGGGCTGCGGATGCGGGCCACGGCCTATCGCGGACTGCGCCTTCCCACACTCAACGAACTCTACCGGCCCTTCGTGGTTTTTCCGGTTGTAACGCAGGCTAACGCAGAACTCGATATTGAAAAATTGCGGGGGTTTGAAGCCGGGCTGGACTGGACGCATGGTGACAGTCTTGCCGTTTCGCTGACGGCCTTTGACAACAAGGTGAAAGGCGCGATTGCCAATGTCACGCTGGAGCAGAACTTGCGTCAGCGGCGCAATGTCGGGTCGATCAAGGCCAGGGGGCTGGAACTTGGCCTGTCGGCAAAACTGCGGACTGTGTCGCTGTCGACATCGCTGACTTGGGTCGATGCCGAAGTGCGCGATAACGGCGCTGCCAGTGCTCTTGATGGTATGCGGCCATCCCAGACGCCGCGCTGGATGGCCAGCGGCACCCTGGCATGGAAACCGCAGGACGGCTGGGAACTTTCCGCGACGTTGCGGCATACCGGGATGCAGTTTGAAGATGACATGGAAACGGATCGCCTGCCGGCTGCCACCACGCTGGACCTGTTTGCGCGCCTTCCGCTGATGGAGGGGGTTTCCTTCATCACCAGAGCCGAAAACCTGTTCAACGAAACGATCGTCACACGCAATCAGGGCGGCTCGATGGATCTTGGTGTTCCACGCACTGTCTGGGCTGGTCTGCACGCACAGTTCTGAGCCGGACTGGTTAACGATTTCAGAGGTGAAATTGCCGGGTCGCGCGGTAAGTTACAGGGGGGA
Source organism: Novosphingobium sp. (assembly GCA_020446465.1). Lineage (GTDB taxonomy): Bacteria > Pseudomonadota > Alphaproteobacteria > Sphingomonadales > Sphingomonadaceae > JAWKXU01. The sequence goes on from JAGREQ010000098.1 coordinate 6,257, forward strand.
AACTGCCCCTGTTTGGCACAGGCGCATATCTGTCTGAATCGAGCGGGTGTTCAGGCCGTGCGGCCTTGATTTACGCCCTTGATCGCCTGAATCACCGGGGATTGCGTGCCTTTGCTAAAAAATCTTCGCCCCGTCTATGCTCAGAAACGGTTCATCCCCGCGAGTCGCGCGTGCACTTGTGTGCATTGCGATCTCCCTTCGATGGTTAACAAGCTTGAAACCATAGAGATTCACTGGTTTCCTCTCCTCAACAACATCCCGGTGCGCCGATTCGATTTTTAACGTGGCGCATACGAGGTGGGAGAATTGAGCGGGCGCAGATCCACATGCCGCGTTGCGGTATTGCTCGGAACCATAAAGCCGACGCTTGTTTTATGATGTTTCCAGTTTTGTGGTCTGCGGTCTTCAGTTCTGTTCCGCCTCTTCGGGAGAAGAGTGAGGCACGACGACATGGATTTTGAAAACCCGCGTTCGACCGAGGACATGATCACCGATAATGGTGAGTTGACCCAAACCACTGCTTCGGCGCAGGCCGCATCCGGGCAGGGCGCCGTCATTCTGACCGCCGACGCAAACAACGTCGTCGTTCTGCCTGAAGATGCCACGCTTCAGGATATCGAGGTTCAGGGGCGCGATCTTGTCATCAAGGCTGCTGACGGCACGGTTTACATCATTCCCGATGGCGCGATCGTTGTGCCGCAACTGGTGGTCGACGGTGTCAGTGTTCCCCCGCTGAACCTTGCCGCGCTGCTGGTCGGCAACGAGCCGCAGCCTGCTGCCGGCAATACGCAGAGTTCGGGCGGGAACTTTGCCGATCCGGTCGATCCCATTCAGGACGCCTATGGCCGCGGTGATCTGCTGCCTTATACCGAACTTCAGTTCCCTCAGCCCCAGGATGAAGAAATCATTCCGGGGTTGATCGACGAAGAGCCGGTTGTTGGTGAAAATCCTCTGATCCAGCTTGATGACGACGTGCTGGACGGCAACCCCGGCGGCGTTGGTGACGATGAGGACGGCGTTAACCTGTCTGGCATTCTGTCCGGTTCAGGTGGCGATGGTGCACTGACTTTCGCGCTTACCGGGGCAGTGCTTCCCGAAGGGATGAACTTTGCGATTGCGTCGAACGATGGCTCGACACTCATTATCAGCCAGAATGGCGTGAATGTTCTGCAGGTAGTCGTGGACCCGGCGACTGGTGAATATACCGTCACGCAAATTGCTGCGATCCAGCATCCGGCTGGTGCTGATGAGAATAACGTCCAGTTTACGCTTAACTACAGTGTGACGGACAGCGATGGCGATGTTGCCAACGGCACGCTGCAGATAGACGTCGATGACGATACGCCTGTGGTGGGTGCAAAC
>JAGREQ010000009.1 GCA_020446465.1 Novosphingobium sp.
TCTTGATGTCAGGTGGAAGGCAAGACTACGCTCCCGGTCACGGGAATTGGCACCTTGATCGAACAGGGTATTGATGTGTTTCCCGGCGATTTCGCTGAACGGCTTGAAGAACATCTCGCAGATCGCAGGCGAAAGATAAGTCAGGTTGCCGCGCGCGTCTGTTTCCCAGAACCAGCCTTGCCCCGTATCTTCGAAATCCCGTAATATCTGTTCGGCAAAACGCTGTGCGCGATAACGCGCTTCCTTGGCGCGGAAACGCAGACGTTGATGGCGAATCTGAATACGATCGGCAAAAATCGAAATCGGGACGAGCGCGGCCAGCATCACAAGCCCGGCAAGAGAGTGGACATAAACCTCAAGCCCGGCCCATCCCGGCAAGTGAATCAAAAGCAACTGAAGGCGCTGGTAACTCTGCGCCATGGACGTCAGCGCGATCACAAACACGAAACCGGCGAGAATATCTATCCGCGCCTCTCCCCCCTGGTAAGCCCAGGCTCCCATGCCCACGCCGAACAGAAACATGGGTAATGCCACTGCGATTGCCGCAATTGCCCCGCGCCGTACTCCATCAAGATCTGGTCGTGCAGAAAACTGGCGCAATTTCGTTCCGAACAAGGTCACGAAAATTGCGCACCCCATCAACCCGATGGCAATCGCCGATGGCTGTAGGCCGGAACACAGCGCAATCACTATTCCGCCAGTAAAGATGAGCGGCATAAATCGCCAATAGACCGAAATCAGGTTCGAGGCTGTCTGCTCTGCTTCGGTGGCGCTATAGCCGCTCGTTATACTTTGACCGCGCCCCACCACACCGGCGCGAATACGCGAAGCTACGCCCGCCACTTCCGACGTGAAAGTGGAGCCAGCAGATTCCGGCGCGTCCGCAGACGAAGCAGTCTTTTTGCCCAACTTGGCCATAAGCCTGCATTTGGAAGAATGGCTTTGAAAAAAGGTTAAAACACAAGCAATAAGTTCGTGCACATGTGAACTTAGCGGGGGCTAGCCTACGTGACAGCACGACCATACCTGCAACCAGCTCTGCTCGGCCATCAAAGCCTTATGAAAAATACAAAACTGCTTGTTTCTCCGACACTCACGGGGCAGTGCATATACCTATGACTATTTTTGAAGGTCAGATCGGACCGGGCAAGAGCATCAAATCATTAACGCTTGGCCAACAGAGTGTTGCTGACGGGGTAGGTATTGACCCTGGGGGAACGATAACCGTTCAGCACTTCGGCAAACGCAAGCTGCGAACCTGCCTCTGGAATGCAGAGCGCCTGCAAGGATCGTCAGGCGGACGCGGCAAATCCGCTCACGGCGATAACCCGCTGCCCTTGCTCATTTTCAATGGAATCGGCCTCAACCTTGAAGTTCTCGGACCATTGGCGGCAGACCTTGCCGATCGTCCCGTGCTATCAATCGACATGCCTGGGATTGGCCACTCCCCACCGTCAAAAGTCCCTTATACCCCGCAGATGGCCGCCAAATGGGGGGCGCAACTGCTCGAACGGCACAATATAGAACGGGCCGATGTGCTGGGTTCAAGCTGGGGCGGCGCGGTCGCGCAGCACTTTGCCAGCAGCCACCGGGACCAACTCGGTCGGCTGGTACTGGCGGCAATCGGGCCATCCCTGCCAATCCTGCCGGGCAAGGCGACCTTCAGCGTCAATATCATGGATTCGATCTGGCAGGGCGACCTTGCCCGCAGCGACCTGCTCCGCCAGGTCAACGAGGCAGACCAGCGCGCCGTCATTGATGAAGTGCAAAGCCTGTTCATCCCGCCGACCAAACGCGGCTACTCTCTTCAGGCGCTATCGCTATTGGCATGGAACAGCGTATTTTCGATTCCGTTCCTTGATTGCGAAACGCTGATTCTCGCAGGCCGTCAGGATCAGATCGTGCCATTGGCAAACCAGCAGCTTCTGCACCTGTTGCTTCGCCGCGCGCAGCTTGATGTGATCGAGGATGCGGGCCATCTTTTCATGTTCAGCCACAGAAATGAAGTCGCACAACGCTTGCGCGATTTCCTTGGATCGGGAAAAGTAAAATCTGAGAAGATGCGATAGGCAACCGATACCCGATAATATCCGGGACGGTGCAAGATGGGACTTGAGGAGGGCGTAAGGATTATGCGGCACCTGGCGATCATCGGCTCCGGCCCGGCGGGCTATTACTCTGCCGAAGCAGCGCAAAAGCAATGGGGTGACGATGTGCGGATAGATATATTCGACCGCTTGCCTGTGCCGTATGGCCTCATCCGCACCGGCGTTGCGCCGGACCACCAGTCGATCAAAGCAGTTTCGCGCCGCTACGAAAAAACCGCGTTGTCCGACAATGTGCGTTTCGTCGGCAATGTCTCGGTCGGGCAGGATGTAACCGTTGACGAATTAAAAGGCCTCTACGACGCCGTCATCTTTGCAACTGGCGCCCCCAATGATCGCCCGCTTGCCATTCCAGGCGATGACCTGGCCAATGTCTATGGCAGCGCGGCCTTTGTCGGCTGGTATAACGGACACCCGCAATTCGCCACGCTCGATCCCGATCTGACCGGCAAGAATGCCGTCATCATCGGCATGGGCAATGTCGCGCTTGATGTTGCGCGCATCCTTTCCAAAACACGGGCCGAGTTCGAGGGCAGCGACATCGTTGCCCATGCGCTCGATGTGCTGGACACGTCCCGGCTGGAAAAGATCACGATTCTTGGCCGACGCGGCCCGCACCAGATCGCCATGACGCCCAAGGAACTGGGCGAACTGGGCCACCTTTCACGCGCAACCCCGCGTGTCACGCCTGCCGACCTGCCGCCCGAAGGGGACGATGCCGTGCTTGAACCCGGCCAGCGCAAATCGGTGGCGCACTTACGCAGCTTTGCGGCCATTCCTGAATCCTTGCGAGCAGACGCCACGATAGAAGTCGAATTTCGCTTCTTCGGCGCACCCAAGGCCGTGCTCGGCGAAAATGGCCGGGTCAGCGGGCTGGAGGTAGCCGAAACAGCACTGACTGGAGGAAAGCTGGTTGAAACTGGCAAGACTGAAGTTCTACCCTGCGACTTGCTGGTCAGTTGCATCGGCTATCGCACGTCCCCCATTCCCGGAGTGCCATTTGACGAGCGGATGGGCCGTTTTGCGAACGATGATGGGCGAATTTTGCCGGGACTTTATGCCGTTGGCTGGGCACGACGCGGGCCGAGCGGAACCATCGGCACCAACCGGCCCGACGGGTTTTCCGTCATCGACAAGATTCAGGAAGATTTTGAATCTGGCGTCCTTGGCCAGTCACCACGCGAAGGGCGTGCCGGTTTCGATAGGTTGGTCGAACAGCGCAAACTGGATGTCGTAACCTTCCGCGACTGGAAAAAGATCGAGGAAGCCGAGGAAAAAGCAGCACGCGAAGGCGCACCACGGGAAAAGTTCGTTCACGTTGAACACATGATCAAAGCCCGGAACTGATCTGCGCGGCGACTGGGGCGCCGTCGCCAGCGCCCAGACAAAGGCACTTAAATAATCAGACCCGCATCGGCATCAGCACATAAAGTGCCGGGCTTTTGTCATTCTGCCGGATCAAGGTCGGCGCGCCCGGATCTGCGAGATGCAGTTCAACATTGTCGCCTTCGATCTGGCTCAGGATATCCTTGAGATAATTGGCGTTGAAACCAATTTCGAACGCGTCGGCGCCATATTCTGCGGCCAGTTCTTCAGCCGCATTGCCATTGTCGGGTGACGTGACAGAAAGCGTGACCCGATCCTTTTCCAGCCCGACTTTGACCGCACGCGTCTTTTCCGTGGCGATTGTCGCCACACGGTCCACACCTTCGTAAAAGCTGCGTGGATCGAGCTTCAACAATTTGTCGTTACCTGTGGGAATAACCCGGCTGTAATCAGGAAAAGTGCCGTCGATCAGCTTGCTGGTCAGCACCACGCCGCCCTCTCCACCAAGCGTGAAGCGAATTTTGCTGGCTGACAGGTCGATTTCAACATTGGAATCCGGCGCTTCTTCCAGCAGCTTGCGCAGTTCGGCAATGGCTTTACGCGGCACGATGACATCCGGCATACCCTGGGCGCCGTCTGGCCGTGCGATGGTATAACGCGCAAGGCGGTGCCCGTCCGTTGCCGCCGCCTTCAGCACCGGCGAATCTTCGTCCGAAACGTGGAAGAAAATACCATTCAGATAATAGCGCGTTTCCTCTGTCGAGATCGCAAAGCGGGTGCGGTCAATCAATTCTGCCAGAGTGCGGGCCGGGATTTCGAACGATGTCGGCAGGTCGCCTTCGACGATAACCGGAAAATCATCGCGTGGCAGGGTGGGCAGTGTAAAGCGGCTGCGTCCGGCCTTCACCGTCATACGGTTATCGGCCGTTTCAAGGCTGACCTGACTACCATCGGGTAACTTGCGCGCAATATCGAACAGAAGGTGGGCCGAAACCGTGATAGCGCCGGGGGTTTCGACAGAAACCGCGTTCATCCCTTCGACGACCTGCAAATCAAGGTCGGTCGCCATGACTTTGACTGAGCCGCCTGCGTCCGCCTCAATCAGGACGTTGGACAGGATCGGGATAGTATTACGCCGTTCAACTACCGACTGCACATGGGAAAGGCACCGCAGCAGCGTAGCCCGTTCAATTGTCGCCTTCATCTTACCTTCCGGCCCCCTTGATGCGTCCGCAGCGCGGGAATCACTCGCGCCAGCCCATGAAAAACTTCCCGTAATCCTTACCGCAGGCGGCACCGGCGGCAAGGCAGAATGGCCGATTCGCATGGGAATCTGGGGATAAATCCCATCAGATCATCGCCATCCCGCCGTTCACATGCAGTGTCTGGCCGGTGACATAGCCCGCCTCTTTCGATGCGAGGAATGCAACAGCAGCGCCAATGTCCGTCCCCTCGCCCATGCGGCCCATCGGAATCTGGGCGTTGAGCGCATCTTTCTGCGCATCGGGCAAATCGTCGGTCATCGGAGTGCGGATAAAGCCGGGGGCGACACAGTTGACCGTGATGCCGCGGCTCGCCAGTTCCTGTGCAAGGCTCTTGGACATGGCCGTGACGCCGCCCTTGGCCGCGCAATAGTTCATCTGGCCCGGATTGCCCGTCGTGCCGACAATGCTGGTGATGTTGATGATCCGCCCGAACTTCGCTTTCATCATCGGCCTTGCGACCGCACGCATCAGGCGGAAAGTGGATTCAAGGTTGACGCGGATCACCGCATCCCATTCCTCATCCTTCATCCGCATGGCGAGATTGTCGCGAGTTATGCCCGCGTTGTTCACCAGAATGTCGAGCTGGCCAAAGGTGTCGATCGTGGCCGGTATCAGTTTTTCCACTGCATCCGGGTCAGACAGGTTGCACGTGATTTCCACATGATCGTGGCCGAACTCTTCGTTCAGTTCCTCCCGAAAAGCTCGCAGCTTGTCACCATTGGAGCCTGACAGTGCCAGCCGCGCCCCCTGTGCCGCCAAAGCGCGCGCTATTTCCGACCCAATGCCACCGCTTGCGCCTGTGACCAGCGCCGTCATTCCTGAAAGGTTGAACATTCCGATTTCTCCCTTGCTCACAGCGTCCTGGCCAGATTTTCGATGTCTTCCATCGTGACAACGCTGGTCGTCTGGACATCTTTTGCCGTGCGGCCAATCATCGGGCCAAGCACTTTACCGCCCAGTTCCACGAATTGCTCCGTGCCAGCCGCTGCCATCGCAATCACGCTCTCACGCCAGCGCACACGGCCCGTTACCTGTTCCACCAGCAGGCGCTGTTCTTCAGCAGGATCGCTGACCAGCGCAGCCGTGACATTGGCATAGACCGGCAGGCGCAGCGCCTGCACCGGCGTTTTGGCCAGCGCCTCGGCCATGGCATCGGCCGCCGGCTGCATCAGCGGGCAATGGAACGGCGCTGATACGGGAAGCAGAACCCCGCGCTTGATCCCGTGATCCTTCACCATGGCAATCGCGCGCTCGATCGCCTCACGATGACCGGACAGAACGACTTGCGTTGCATCGTTGTCATTGGCGACAGTGCAGACTTGTCCTTCTGCCGCTGCATCCGCCAGCGCCTGCGCCTTTTCAAGATCGGCACCCAGCAGCGCGCACATCGCGCCTTCCCCCACCGGCACAGCGGCCTGCATCGACTGGCCGCGCAACTTCAACAACCGCGCCGTATCCGCGAGCGAAAAGCCGCCCACTGCGCAAAGGGCCGTATATTCGCCAAGGCTGTGCCCCGCGACGCAATCAGCCTTATCCGCTATTGCCAGCCCGCCTTCCTTTTCCAGCACGCGCAAGGTGGCGATGGCATTGGCCATGATCGCTGGCTGGGCGTTTTCCGTCAGGGTGAGCGCGTCCTCCGGCCCTTCGAACATCAGCGAAGACAGTTTTTGCGAGAGCGCTTCGTCGACTTCCTCAAACACTTCGCGGGCAACAGCGCTGGCATCGGCCAGTTCCTTGCCCATGCCGACTTTCTGGCTGCCCTGCCCTGGAAAAACGAATGCGCGCATTATCATGTCTCCTTACTTCCCGCGCCGGTTAGGAAGCAATGCCGCGGCAGGCAAGCCCGAACGGCACAATCCTGTTGGCAGCATCGTGACCGATGTCAGCCCGGCCAAGGTAGGGGATGCCGCTCCGCGCGCACCAGTCCCGTGCGATACCTTCTGCATCTGCGCCGAAGGGGCGATCATTTTCCGGCACCGCGCTGATCCGCCCCAGCCGCAACCCAGCAATGTTTCCAAGGTGCTGCGTGATATGAAAGAACAGCCGATCCACAGCATAGAGATGCTCCGACACTTCCTCCACCATCACCACATGGCCGGACAAGTCAGGCATCAGGTCCGTTCCGCACAGCATGGCGAGCGTCATCAGATTGAACGCGACAGTGGGCGTCCTGCCGTCCAGCGATGGTTCCAGCCCTTCCTGATCACCGCCAAACCAGCGCAGCACGCGGGCGACCGATTCCCGCCCGGTTTCGGACAGGGCGCTCACCGGCATGGGAGCATGGACAGATTGCCCGATGCCTGCCTTATAGAGTCCGGCCAGCAAATAGCCCATGTCGGAGAAACCTACGAAACTTTTGCTCCGCGCCGCCACGTTCATCCCCGCCACCGCCTTTTCCGCGATCCGGTTGGAGCCATAGCCGCCCTTGGCAAACCAGACGGCATCGACGCCCGGATCGTTCGCACAATCGAGCAAGGCCGACAGCCGCATCGCATCCGGCCCGGCAAAGTGGCCATCAACGGCAAAGCACTGTTCGTGAAAGGTGACGGAGTGATCGGGAAACGATTGCGCCACCACCTGTTCCAACGCGCGCGCATGATCCCGCGTGATGGGTGTTGCCGGTGCGCAGATAGCTATTCGGGTCATGCTGTGATTTAGCCAGCTTGTCATGGTGCGCACAACTGCATACCGACACCTATATGACTGATATGCCCACACCAGAGCAACTCCTCGCAAAACCCTTCTTCTTCTGCGGCATTGGCGGATCGGGCATGTTGCCCCTCGCCCAGATTCTGAAAGGACGCGGCGCGACCGTTTCCGGGTCGGACCGGAGCCGCGATCAGGGCCGCACGCCGGAAAAGTTTGCCGCGCTCGAACGGCAGGGATTCGCGCTTTTCCCACAGGATGGCAGCGGGATAACATCCAAAGACCAGATTCTCGTCGCATCGGCTGCCGTGGAAGACACTGTCCCCGAAATGGTGCGCGCCAGGGAACTGGGGTGCATCCGCATGACGCGGGCCGAACTGCTGTCCATCCTGTTCAACACCTCCGGCGCGGGAATCGCCATTGGCGGCACCAGTGGCAAATCCACTGTCACCGGCATGTTGGGGTGGATCATGCACAAGGCCGGGCGTGATCCCACGATCATGAATGGCGCCGTGATGAAGAACTTCGTCACGCCAGAGCGCCCCTATGCCAGCGCGGTCGTCGGCGGGCAGAGCATTTTCGTGTCCGAAGTCGATGAAAGCGATGGGTCAATTGCGCTTTATCGCCCGGCTGTGGCCGTCCTGCTTAATGTCAGCCTCGATCACAAGTCGATGGATGAATTGCGCGCGCTGTTTGCCGATTTTCTGGGGCGAAGCCGGGTGGCCGCCATCAATGCCGACGATGCAGAGGCACTGGCACTGCTGCCCCACGCCAACGATGTCATCACATTCGGGATAGAGCAGGAGCGCGCGCAGATTGGCATCGTTCCCGGCTCGATCGCAGATGGCCCGGTGCGGCAGGCAGCTCTGGTGGTGGACAGGCATGACGGCAGCGAACACGCGCTGATGCTGGCGCTGCCGGGACGGCATAACCTTTCCAACGCTCTGGCAGCTATTGCCGGCGCAGCAGCGGCGGGCGTGCCGGTCAATGTGGCGGTTGCTGCGCTTGGTGAGTTCAAGGGGCTGGCGCGCCGGTTCGACATTCTTGGCACCAGCCCCGGCGGCGTCACGGTCATCGACGATTTTGGCCACAACCCCGAAAAATGCGCGGCCACCTTACGCACACTCAAATCGCATCCTGGCCGTGTGATCGCCTTCTTCCAGCCTCACGGCTATGGTCCCTTGCGTCAGATGGGGGATGAACTGGCCGAAACTTTTGCGCGTGAACTTGGGCCTGACGATGTGACGATCATGTGCGACCCTGTCTATTTCGGGGGCACGGTGGACCGCAGTGAAGGAAGCGAACGGATTGTCGATCTCATCGCCAAAGCGGGCGGAACGGCAGAATATATCCCGACGCGGGAAGATTGCGCCACGCGGATTGCAGCAATTGCACAACCGGGGGACCGCGTCGTGGTGATGGGCGCGCGCGATGACACGCTGACCCGCTTTGCGGGGGACTTGCTGACGCGCATAGCCTGACTTTCAGATAAAGCCGGGCAAATGCCTCATCAGTTCACTGCAATGCCATCCTTGCCATCAGTCGTCACCGATATGTGGCGCCATTTCGCGGCCTGCTCTGCAAGGATATGGCCTTTTTCTTCGGCCCATTGCGACGCATCAGACCCTGCGGCAATACGCACAGGCGGTTCCTTCATATCCAGCAGGCCGACCATCAAGGTGCCCAACTTGTCCGGATCACCCACCTGCTTGTGGTTCATGCCCTGACGAAATTCACGCGATTCCCGCGCAAACTCGGCATAGTCGGGAATATCGTGGTGGTCATACATGGCAGAGCTTGGATCGAAAAAGTCTGTCCGAAAATAGCCCGGCTCGATCAGAATGGCGTGGATGCCCAGGGGGCTTAATTCCTCATTCAGCCCTTCCATCCAGCCTTCAACGGCGAATTTGCTCGAACAATATACCGAACCGCCACTGCTTGACCGCAGGCCGCCAATTGAACTGATCGTAAAAATATGGCCGCTGCGTTGCTGGCGCATGATCGGCAGAATGGCGCGGGTCACAGACATGGCGCCAAAGACGTTTACGTCATACTGATGGCGTATCTGCGCGTCAGTCATATTCTCGAATACGCCGAGCAAGCCATAACCCGCATTGTTCACCAGAACGTCGATCGTGCCGAACGCATCGACCCCAGCGGCCACTGCCGTTTCGATTTCGGAATCGTTGGTGACGTCCAGTTGCACAGCCCTGATCTGATTGCCGTTGCCCGGAAATGCGCTTTTCAGTCCATCGAGGTTCCTGCCAGTGACCACGACATTGTCGCCTGCTGCCACAGCGGCCCGCGCAATTGCAGCACCCAGCCCGCGATTTGCCCCTGTGATGAACCAGTTTCTCGCCTTGCTCATGGCCAAACCTCGTTTCCCGAACATTTTTCGAAAATCAGTCTTGCCACAATTTCAGGCCCAGACAAGCGAGGATTCAGCCTTGCATTCTGGCTCAAAACCGCTAAGGCGCGCGCTTCCCGGCCATCTGGCGGGGATTTGAAGAAAGCCGGAGGGGCCGCCTGCGATCCGCGCGGGATGTGTCAGCGATCGGTCTGAATTGAAAGGAATAGCGCCCATGCCGCTTTACGAGCATGTTTTCCTGGCGCGTCAGGATCTGAGCCAAAGCCAGGTCGACGCGCTGGCTGCCGCTGCGACGGAAATCGTCGAACAGAATAACGGCAAAGTCACCAAGACCGAAACCTGGGGCCTCAAGAACCTCGCCTACAAGATCGACCGCAATCGCAAGGCGCACTTCGTGCTGCTGAACATCGAAGCGCCGACCAACGTGGTTGAGGAACTCGAACGCCAGACCCGCATCAACGAAGATGTCATCCGCTACTTGACGATCCGCGTGGACGAACACGAAAGCGGACCTTCGGTAATGATGCGCAAGAATGACCGCGAACGCAGCCGCCGTCGCGACAGGGAGGACAACTGATCATGGCCCGTCCGTTTTTCCGCCGCCGCAAGAGCTGCCCCTTCGCCGCCAAGAACGCGCCGAAGATCGATTACAAGGACATTCGCCTGTTGCAGGGTTTCATGTCCGAACGTGGCAAGATCGTGCCCAGCCGCATCACTGCGGTTTCCGCCAAGAAGCAGCGTGAACTGGCCAAGGCCATCAAGCGCGCCCGCCAGATCGGGCTGCTGCCCTACATCGTTAAGTAAGGAGGGCTGATCTCATGGAAATCATCCTGCTCGAACGTATCGAGAAGCTCGGAAGCATCGGCGACATCGTCTCCGTCAAGGACGGCTATGCCCGAAACTTCCTGCTGCCGAACAAGAAAGCCCTGCGCTCCAACGAAGCCAACAAAAAGGTCTTCGAAGCCAACCGTGAGCGTCTGGAAAAAGAAAACGCCGAACGCCGCAGCGATGCGGAAAAGTCTGGTGGCAAGCTGGAAGGCGTCGAAATCGTTCTGATTCGTGCGTCATCCAACTCTGGTCAGCTTTATGGTTCGGTTGCGGTGCGTGACATCGTCGATGGCCTGAAGGACAAGGGGCACGACGTGAACAAGTCGCAGGTCGTTCTCGAACGCCCGATCAAGACGCTTGGCGTGTTCGATGTGCGCGTCAACCTGCACCCTGAAGTTCACGTCACTGTGAAGGCGAACGTCGCCCGCTCCGATGACGAAGCCGAACTGCAGAGCAAGGGCGTCGATGTCATGGCGCAGATGTTCGAAGAAGAAAAAGTGCCGACCGGCTTTACCGAAACAGTCGATCCCAACGCAGAACCGGGCGAAATCGCTGCGGACGTGCTGGAAGACGCTGCTGAAACGGCTGGCGAAGGTGGCGAGGAAGCCGCCGCCTGATCCCTGCCTGACAGCACATCATTACAAAAGGGGCGCCCCGGTAATCCGGCGGCGCCCTTTTTCATGCCCATCAGGATGACAGAAACGCCGCTATTGCAACGCCAAGATCGGGTTTTGTCACGCTGCTCATATGGGTGCCGGGGACAAACTTAAGGCGCCCGTCAGGCAAAAGATCGGCAAGCTCGTCCGGCGGGCCATTATCATTATCTTCATCGCCACACAGAACCAGCGTCGGCATTGTGATGGCCGCCAGATCCTGAACAGACTGATTTCGGATCGACATCAACAGGCAACGGGCGGCCTCATGGTCGATTTTCATGGTTTTCATGAATTGTGCAGCCATCCAGGCCGGATCGCCGCGCTCCAGACTATCGAAACGCTCAATCATATCGAGAAAGAACTGCGCACGGTGTGTCCACCCTGTCAGCCCTTGCAGCCCCATCCCCGCCAGCACCAGCCGCCGCGGCATCAACCCTTGCGTCACCGCCTCCGCCGCGGTGCGTGCACCCAGCGAAAAGCCGGCGAGATCGAAATCCGTCAAACCCAACGCATCCACAAGCGTAACGAGGTCACGCACCAGCACAAATTGGGGGTAGGCTGCTTCATCGCGCGGTGCATCGCTTTGTCCATGTGCCCGCAAATCCGGCATGATTACCTCGAACCCGGCTTCAACCAGACAGGAAGCATGGCCGAATTTGACCCAGTTGACTTGCGCATTCGAGAACAGGCCGTGGAGCAGGACGACAGGACGCCCCTTGCCGCAACGATGGACAGCAAGCTTCACCCCATCGAACGATGCGATATGACTGGTCGTGATACCCTGCATTGACTTTCCTGCTCTTGAAGTCGTTCGAGGATTTGACTGTTACTGCCAATGCTCCGGATGGCAAAGTGACTTGCCATTAATAAGCCTGCTTATTATATCCCACCTTATGGAACCGGAAATGAGTTATCTCGTGGGTGATATCGCCCGCCTGTTACGCCGCGCATTTGACGAGCGTGTGCGCGAACTCGGCGTGACGTCGACCCAGGCCCGCCTTTTGCTGATTCTGGATCGCCATCCCAACGAGAACCAGGCCTTTTATGCCGAGAGGCTCGATGTTGAACCGATGACCTTGTGCCGCATGGTCGACCGCATGGAAGAAAGTGGCCTGGTGGAACGCAAGCCGGACCCGAACGACCGGCGCGCGCGGCTTGTATCCCTCACCCCCAGAAGCCATAGCGAGCTTGCCCGTATACGCTCCACCCTGACTGAACTGAACACGCAAATGCTGGACGGCTTCACGCTGGAAGATCAATCTCAACTCCGCAAACTTATTGGCAATCTTGCTACCAACCTCGGCCAGCTTTGCGATCGGCCAGAAGGATTGCGCGCTCATGGCTGAAGCAGACTTTCAGCACCCGGAACCTCAAAAGGACGCAGCCATGGCCAACCAGCCAGATGAGAATGCGGAGGCAACGCCCAGTGCAACCGCTGCGCCGCCTGAACGAAAAACGCGACGGCTTGTGGTGATGATTTCCGTCCCGTTGCTGCTGGTTATTGCGGCAACGGCTTACTGGATCAGCCTGCAAGGCAAGGTTTCGACAGACAATGCCTATGTCAAACAGGACGCTGTCGGTGTGGCATCGGAAGTGGCCGGCAAGATCGTTGAAGTTGCGGTTACCGAAAACCAGACGGTGAAGGCAGGCGATCTGTTGTTCCGGGTCGATCCTGAACCCTACATGGTCAAGATCCAGCAGACGACCGCAGCCATTGCCGAAGCGCAAAGCAATGTCACCGCGCTGCAAAATGACGAGGCGCTATCCGGCTCGGAAATTTCGGGCGCGCGGGAAGACATAGCCTTCGCCCAATCTCGCCTGGCGAGGCAGCAAGCGCTCTGGAACAGGGGCTTTACGACCAAGGCTGACCTGGACGCCGCCAGCCACGCCGTTGCACAAGCGCGCGAAGAACTGCGTGGAGCGGAAGCACGGGCACAAGAAGCCCGCGCAAAACTGGCCCATGGCGCAGCAGTGCCGGGTGAAAATGCTCAGGTTGCAGCAGCGAGGGCGGAACGCGAGCAAGCGCAACTGGATTTGCGTCGAACCACTGTAACCGCGCCAATAGCTGGCCGCATCGCGCAGGCCGACCGATTACAGAACGGACAGATGGCCGTCACATCCCTGCCGATGGTGACAATCATCAGTGAAGCATCAAGTTACGTCGAAGCGAATTTCAAGGAAACCCAACTGGATGACATGCGCGTAGGCCAACCAGCCGAAATCGAACTGGACGCATACCCCGGCCTGACCTTGAAGGGCCGTGTTCTGTCAATCGGATCAGGGACAGGATCGGAATTTTCGATCCTCCCGGCCCAGAACGCCACGGGTAACTGGGTGAAAGTCACGCAACGCGTCCCGGTGCGGATAGCCATTACGGATAAAAGCCCGCGCCGTCTGATTGCGGGCCTCTCCGCGACTGTCACCGTCTTCACTGACAAAGGCACTGAAAAAGCGAACTGAGCTGTGAGTGGGGACAATACAGCACAGGCCAGCCAGGCAAATTCACATCCGGCCAGGCAGGACACAACCGATCAGCCAACTGTCCATGTAGACAGCGTTCCCCTGGTCTATATTGGCGTTCTGCTGGCTGCCGTGCTGCAGGTGCTCGACACCACAATCGCCAACGTCGCCATCCCGCACATGCAAAGCTCGCTGGGCGCAACGCAGGAAACTGTCCTGTGGGTGCTTACCAGTTATATTGTCGCATCTGCCATTGCCCTGCCGACGGCAGGCTGGCTTTCAGCAAGGTTTGGCGCGCGCAAGCTGCTTATCCTGTCGACAACCACGTTCATTATCTCGTCAATGTTGTGCGGGCTGGCAACGACGCTCGAACAGATGGTTCTTTTTCGCGTCATTCAGGGGGCAACGGGTGCATTCCTGATGCCATTGAGCCAGACGATCCTGCTTGATGTCACCCGGCCGTCAAGGCACGCGCAAGCGATGGCATTATGGGGTAGCGGCGTTATCGTCGGGCCTATCATGGGGCCTGTCATCGGCGGCTGGCTGACTGAAAACGCCAACTGGCGGTGGGTCTTTTTCGTCAATGTGCCTGTTGGCGCGGTCGCGTTGCTGCTGATGGTCACGCAACTCCCGCAGTGGCCGCTTCGCCGTTTTCGTTTCGACTTCACTGGCTTTATCATGGTGGCACTGTGCGTGGCCTCGATCCAGCTACTGATGGACCGTGGCCAGCATATCGACTGGTTCGATGCCACAGAAGCATGGATTTACGTGATGGTTGCCGCGTGCGCGGCATGGGTGGGAATCATCCACCTTGTGACCACGCCTAACCCCTTGTTCGACCGACAATTATGGCACGATGTCAACTTTGCAGCATCGCTTCTCATCATGCTGGTCGTCGGATTATCAGCCTATGCTGTGCTGGCCCTTTTGCCACCAATGCTTCAATCGCTCTTCAACTATTCCGTGCTCGAAACAGGAATGGTCATCGCACCGCGCGGTATCGGCGTGCTGATATGCGCGACGCTGGCTGGCCGTTTGTTGCGTCAGGGTGTGGACTTGCGCCTGCTTATCGCTGTGGGCTTCGTCATCATTGCCCTGTCGATGTTCGAAATGGCGGGATGGTCGCTGGATGTCGATAGCCGTCATGTCATGGTGGCTGGCTTCATCCAGGGATTTGGTCTGGGTTTCCTGTTCGTTTCGCTCAACACCGCAGCATTTGCCACGCTGCCTGCTCATTTGCGGGCGGATGGTTCCAGCCTCATCAACCTTGCCCGCTCGATCGGTGCATCGGGGGGGATATCGGTGTCCTCACTGATCCTTGCGCGCACGATCCAGACCAGCCACTCCGAACTGGTGCCAAATATCACCGCAGAACACACTGCCATTTTCGACCCACAAGTGGCCGGTATGTATGGAAGCTATGGCAGCGCCGCCCTGTCCGTCGCAGACGCGGCGATCAATCGTCAGGCAGCGATGATCGGATACCTGAACGATTTCTGGATGGTGGGCTGGCTGTGCATCGCCGCCATCCCTATCGTCCTGCTTATCCGCAAACCAAAAAATGGCGTGAGCGCTGCACCGCTCGATGCACACTGATCGCAGGCAGGCAACAGCGCCGCCGGTTACTTGCGACCGGCGGCCTTGTCGCTCCATTGGTCAAAGGCTTCCAGAGCCTGCGCAGCATACATCGCTGACGGCCCTGCCCCCATGTAAATGGCAAGACCGACCGTTTCGGCCAGCTCCTCACGCGTAGCCCCTGCCCGCTGGGCCGCCGCAACGTGATACGTGACGCACGGGTCACAGCGCACAGCAACGGAAATTGCCACAGCCATCAATTCCTTGGTCTTGGTATCGAGCGCACCGGATTCGAGCGCAGCAGCCCCCATATCGTGGAACGCTTTCATCGCGCCCGGCGCGCTCTTGTGCAATTCCCCGACAGCCGGGTTCATACTCTTGGCCATGGCTGGCCAATCCTTGAAATTGCTTTTGGCCATGGTGTGCCTCCCTTCAAAAAAGGTCATGGCAACCGCACCGCGGCAGCAGCCATGACCTGAATCAATTCAGCCTTTTTTCAGATGGCGACGCCCCAGAAGTTCGGCGATCTGCACGGCGTTGAGTGCGGCGCCTTTACGCAAGTTGTCAGACACGCACCACAGTACAAGGCCATTCTCGACAGTCGGATCGTCACGCACACGGCTGACGTATGTTGCGCTGTCACCGGCGCATTCCACAGGCGTCACGTATCCACCATCTTCACGCTTGTCGACCAGCATGATGCCGGGTGCCTCACGCAGGATATCCTGCGCCTGTTCGGCTCCGAGTTCCTTTTCAAACTCCAGATTGATCGACTCGGCATGTCCCACGAAAACCGGCACGCGCACACAGGTCGCGCTGACCTTGATCTTCGGATCGAGGATCTTCTTCGTTTCCGCGACCATCTTCCATTCTTCCTTGGTCGAACCATCGTCCAGGAAAACATCGATGTGCGGAATGACGTTGAAAGCGATCTGTTTGGTGAACTTTTTGGGTTCCGCCGGATCACCCACGAAAATCGCGCGGCTCTGTTCGAACAGTTCGTCCATCCCCGCTTTGCCCGCGCCGGAAACCGACTGGTAAGTGCTTACCACCACGCGCTTGATCGTCGCGGCATCGTGCAGCGGCTTCAGCGCGACGACCATCTGCGCTGTGGAGCAGTTGGGGTTCGCGATGATGTTTTTCTTCGTATAGCCATCGATTGCGCCCGGGTTCACCTCGGGCACGATAAGCGGCACGTCAGGGTCCATGCGATAGAGCGACGAATTGTCGATCACCACGCAACCCTGGCTCGCTGCCTTGGGGGCATATATCTTGGTCGGGCCGGAACCGGCTGCAAACAGCGCAATATCCCATCCGGTGAAATCGAAATGTTCGATATTCTTGACCTTGAGCATCTTGCCCGTGTCGCCAAACTCAACCTCAGTGCCAGTTGAACGCGGGCTGGCAACTGCAGCCACCTCGTCACAGGGAAATTCACGCTCAGCCAGAATGGCCAGCATTTCGCGCCCGACATTCCCCGTCGCCCCGACAACCGCTACGCGATAACCCATTTCCACAATCCTTTTCATTCAACGCATGCTGCGTGTGCGAATGGCGCGCGTTAAACCCCATTTTGCACCAGCACAAGTTCAGACAATTCCCGTGAGATAACCCGCCAGCATGACAGCACCGCCAAGCGACCCCGAACACCCTACAACAGCAATCCAGCGCTGGCCGGCACGGCGATAGAACGCAATCGCATTCACAAGCGCAAAAATCAGCAAAAACACCAGACTGGCCAGTTCCACCAGCCGTTCAATCCCCCCGACCAGCACTGCCACCATCGCCGCCCCTGCAATAACAACGGTGCCGAACCACGGGACGTCGCGCCTGTCGCGCGCGGCGAACAGACCCGGCAACTCTCCATCCTTTGCCGCTTGCTCGGCAAGACGCGCCGTTGCAAATATCGTGGCGTTAATGGCCGAGCCTGCCGAAAACGTCGCAGCAAGCGAAACCGCGACAAAACCTGCAAGGCCGAATGCCTGCCTGCCCGCCACTGCGAGAGCGACTTCTTTCTGTTCCACAATCGCGCTGGCTCCTGCCAGCATGGTCGCGCCCAATGCCACAAGGATATAGGTTACAGTCGTCACCCCGATCGCCAGCGGCATTGCAAGTGCAATCGTGCGCGGGGCGTCGCGCATTTCGTCGTAATCATAGCTGAGAAGCTGGAACCCCTCATAAGCCATGAAGACGACACCGCTGCCCAGCAGAGCAGCAAGAAATCCTACCGGCTGCCCTGGGTGCAAAACCAGCCGTTCAGGCGCCCAGTGCCACAGCCCTGTCAGCGCAAGCGCCAACAGGATCACCAGCTTGCCCCATACTGCAACCTTTTCCAGCACAGTTGCCTCGCTCGCCCCGACAAGGTTGATCCCGGCAAGAAAGGTAATCGCAACCAGAGCTGCTGCCAGAGCGGCCCAGTGCGGCGCACCAAAAGCATTGGCCGCATAAGCCCCGAAGGTGACTGCATAGACGGAAACAGTCAGGATATAGCCCACGACGAGCACCCAGACTGCCACACGCGCCAGACGCAGCCACCCCAGTTCCCGCAAATAGGCATAGCTGCCCCCCGGCTTGCCAATCTGGCGTGTCAGCGCAGAATAACTGTGCCCGGAAGCCAGCGCGATCACACCGCCGATCAGAAAACTGAACCAGGTCCAGTGGCCCGCCACGGTGATGACCACTCCCAGCGTGGAGAATATCCCGCCGCCGATCATGCCACCCACGGCCATAGCCCATGCCCCGCCCGGACCAAGCGCTGCCTGCGATGCTGCTGGATTATCGGTGCTGGTCATACTTGTGGATCACACTGGAGCGGTTCACGCCTGCTGACGAAGTCCCGCCATCGGGATGGAGGCAAAGAAAAAGGGCGGCTCCCGATCTTCCGAGAGCCGCCCTTGTTTCAAACCACCCGAAGT